>JBJOJH010000320.1:0-2828 GCA_046046715.1 Pseudomonadota bacterium
GTAGTGGGTGGCAAAACTGGGGCCTCCGAGCTCGGGCGGCGTCACCTCGCCCAGGCCGTAGGCGTAAAAACTCAGGGGCCGCTGGGCCGCAATACCCGGATCGAGCTGGCGCACGGCACCGGCAGCCGCATTGCGCGGATTCACAAAGGTCTTCAGGCCCTGTTCGCGCTGCTTGTCGTTGAGGGACTCAAAGTCGTCCCGCCGCATGTAGACCTCGCCGCGCACTTCCAGCACGTCGGGCACCTGGCCGCCATCAAACAATGAAACAGCCACAGGCGCCACCAGCCGTAGCGGGATTTGGCCGATGGTTCTGATGTTTTGCGTGACGTCTTCGCCCACTTCGCCATCACCCCGGGTGGCGGCCTGGGTCAGCACGCCGTGCTCATAGCGCAGGTTGATGGCCAGGCCATCAAATTTCAGCTCGGCCACGTAGTCCACTAGTGGGTCGGCCTCGCTCAGACCCAGCTCTTTGCGCACCCGGGCATCAAAGTTGAGGGCCCCGCTGGGTTCGGTGTCTGTTTCGGTGCGGATGCTGAGCATGGGCACCGCGTGCCGCAGAGGGGCAAATTGCGGTAGTGGTGCGCCGCCCACGCGCTGGGTCGGTGAGTCCGGCGTTCTCAGCTCGGGAAAGCGGGCTTCGAGTGCCTGCAACTCCCGAAACAGCTGGTCGTACTGCTCATCGGTAATTTCGGGGGTATCCAACACATAGTAGCGATGGGCGTGGTGATGAAGCAGCCGGGCCAGCTCCTCGGCTCGGGTTCGCAGCGCCGGCGTCAGCGTCTCAGGGGGCTGAGTCATGGCGCTCAGCTGAACAGGCGCCGGGCCTGGATGGAGCCTGCCGCCAGATCGCGTGCTTCCAGGGTGTCGTACAGCGCCTGCAAATCCTGCGCGATGTTGTCCATGGCCTGCATGGGCAAGGCAGTGCCGTTGTCGTCCGTCACCAGGCCATCCATGGCCTGCGACAGGGCTTGCGCCACCTCTCGCATCCGCTCAAAGCCCTGCTCCTCACGCGCCACATGGGCCACGTCCAGATTCAGCGTCACCTCCCGCACGGCCGATTGATCAGGATCCTCGGCCAGGGCGGCATGGGTGTCAAAGCTCAGCACCAGCACAGGCGGCAATCCGGGTGTGGATGCCGGCAAGACCATGCGCCCGGGAATCGCCCCAGGCACAAAGCCGACGCGGCCCGCCTGCTGCAGGATGTACCCCGGACTCCAGGCTGCCTCTTGGGCGCGAAGCGTGAAGCTGAGTTGAGCGTCGTGGTCGACGGCGAATTGATCCAGCTCCCTGGCACGCGCGACTTCGTCCTGCATGTCGGGGAACTCTGGCGTGCCGCCCAGGGCGTCGGCGTAGGCCTGGGTCTTCATCACATATTCCGAAAATTCAATCTCATTGAGCGCACCGGAGCGGTTGGCCAGCTGGACGCCCGCATGCAGGGCGCTGTAGCGCTGGCCGGCCACTGGCATCTCCCACTGCTGGGTACTGGCGTTGAGGCCCTCCACCGCAAAGGGCTTGCTGCCGACACGGCGCGTGGGTGGCAGGGCAGCCAAGGCGGCATCACCCGAGACCACGTTCTCCAGCGCAATCGGGGTGATGACGTCGATGAGGGCATCCAGGGACGGCTTGCGCTCGGGCACCGGCAAGACGAAAGCTGCCGGGTCAGCGGCGGTGTCTGCCGCAAGCGCGTCGTCGGTCAAGACAGGCTCGGTGGGGGCAGCCTCGTGCTGGGCCTGACGTGGGGCATTTCTACGCGATGTCCAGATGCCGTGGGCGAGCACGGCCACCAGGATCAACACGCCCACCACAGCCAATTGAATTTGCAAAGTACTCATGATGTCTTCAATTCACTTCTGCGAAAGTTGCAGCCGACTCCATGTCGACCGCAACGATACGTGAAACACCCTGCTCCAGCCAGGTCACCCCGATCAGCTGCTGCGCCATTTCCATGGCAATCTTGTTGTGGCTGATGAACAGGAACTGGGTATCGCGGCTCATGCTGGACACCAGGCGGGCATAGCGCTCGGTGTTGGCGTCGTCCAGCGGCGCATCGACCTCGTCCAACAGACAAAACGGCGCGGGGTTGAGCTGAAAAATGGCAAACACCAACGCAATTGCGGTCAGCGCTTTTTCTCCGCCGGAGAGCAGATGGATGGTCTGGTTCTTTTTGCCGGGTGGCTGGGCAATCACCTGCACGCCGGAGTCCAGGATCTCCTCGCCAGTGATGACCAGGCGCGCATTGCCACCGCCAAAGAGCTCGGGGAACATGCGCCCAAAGTGTTCGTTCACCGTGTTGAAGGTGCCGGACAGCAGCTCGCGGGTCTCGCCATCGATTTTGCGTATGGCGTCTTCCAGGGTGGTCATGGCCTGGGTCAGGTCAGCGGTCTGCGCATCCAGAAACTGCTTGCGCTCGCGCGCCGTGCCCAATTCTTCCAGCGCGGCCAAATTGACAGCCCCCAGTGCGGAGATCTCCCGGTTGATGCGGTCAATCTCGCCTTGCAGACCGAACAGGCGCACGCCGCCTTGCTCGATAGACGCGGCCAGGGCGTCCAGATCGGCACCGGCCTCCGTCAACAGCTGCGCATATTGCTCAAAGCCGAGCCGGGAGGCTTGCTCTTTCAGCTGCAATTCGGTGATGCGCTGGCGCAGGGGGTCCAGCTCGCGCTCCAGCGTCAGCCGGCGTTCGTCACTGGCACGCAGCTTGGCGGTGAGTTCGTCGTACTCGCTGCGACGTGCACCCAGTGCCCGCTCGCAATCCAGCTTCAGGGCCAGGGCATTTTGCAAACCCGCCTGCGCGGCGGCGTCGGTCAGGCGCGACAGCTCATCGTGCG
>JBJOJH010000321.1:0-6162 GCA_046046715.1 Pseudomonadota bacterium
ACCCACACTTCCACCTGCTGGCCCGTGAGAGGATGGGTGACGAACAGGCCCGTGGCCATGCCCTTTTTCTCTTGGGTGGCAAGTTCGGCTTCTGTAGTGCCACCGGTTTTGCACTCTTCAATGAAGGCGGCGAGTGCCGGGTTGGAGTGGGCCGCGTGCAGGGCCAGCGGGTGCTCGGGTGCCACGGCACAGAAGGTCACCCCCATGATGGTGTCGGCACGTGTGGTGAACACATACATGCGACCCTCGCCGACCAGTTCACCATCCTGGCCACGGATGTCGTGCGGGAAGGCAAAGCGCACGCCTTCGCTCTTGCCGATCCAGTTTTCCTGCATCAGGCGGACGCGTTCGGGCCAGCCGTGCAAGGTGGCCTTGTCGTTGCCCATCTGAACATGGTCGAGCAGCTCTTGCGCGTAGTCCGTGATCTTGAGGTAGTAGCCAGGAATTTCGCGTTTTTCCACCACCGCACCAGTGCGCCAGCCCTTGCCGTCGATCACCTGCTCATTGGCCAGCACGGTCTGATCGATGGGGTCCCAGTTCACCACCTGAGTCTTGCGGTAGGCAATGCCTTTTTCCAGCATCTTCAAAAACAGCCACTGGTTCCACTTGTAGTAGGTGGGATCGCAGGTGGCCACCTCGCGGCTCCAGTCGATGGCCAGGCCCATGGCCTGCATCTGCTTCTTCATGTAGGCGATGTTGTCGTAGGTCCACTGCGCGGGCGGCACCTTGTTCTTGAGCGCTGCATTTTCAGCAGGCAGACCAAAGGCGTCCCAGCCCATGGGCATCAACACGTTGTGACCGTTCATGCGCAGATAGCGCGTGAGCATGTCGTTGATCGTGTAGTTGCGCACATGACCCATGTGGAGCTTGCCGCTGGGGTAAGGCAACATGGAGCAAGCGTAAAACTTCTTCTTGGGCTGACCTTGGGCGTCGAGCGCGTTTTCGGTCACACGGTATGCATCGCTCGCATTCCAGGCGCTTTGAGCGAGGGCTTCCACTTCGCCCGGGTTGTAGGGGCGGCTGTATTTGTTGTCTTGCATGGTGAACTTCAATGAGTGCGGCCGCGGGGCCGCCAGGGCGACGTTTGCCCGGGATTTTAGGGTTTGGCGTCGGCCACAAAGCCGATGCGCATCAGCCCGGCCTGCTGGGCTGCGCCCATCACTTCGACGATACGGCCATAGGCCACCGCCCTGTCGGCTCGCAACTGCACTTCGGCATCGGGGGTTTGTTGGGCGACCAGGGCCAAGGCGGCCGCCAGATCAGCATCTGACACGGGTCGTTCGTCCAGAAAAGCCTGGCCCGAACGGTCAATCTGCAAGCGCACCGCCTGCGGCGGCTGGCCCGCCTGAGCCGCGCCTGACTGCGGCAGATCCAGCTTGAGGCTGCTGGTCATCAAGGGCGCTGCCAGCATGAAAATCACCAGCAGCACCAGCATGACGTCAATCAGCGGCGTCATGTTGATCTCGCTCATGGGCTCGCTGGCCCGGGTACGCTCAAGTCGACCGAAGGACATGATTGCCTCGTGCGCTTCAGGCCGCCTTGCTGAGCATCAGCTCGCGCAGGTCGCGTGCAAAGCCTTCCAGATCAGCCTCTATACGGCCTATGCGCCGACCGAGCACGTTGTAGGCCAACACGGCGGGTATGGCCACCGCCAAGCCCGCTGCAGTCATGATGAGCGCCTCTCCCACAGGGCCGGAAATGCGCTCGATGCTGATCTGACCGGCACCGGCCAGGCCGGTGAGCGCGTGGTAAATGCCCCAGACCGTGCCGAGCAAACCGACAAATGGGGCCGTGGATCCCACCGTGGCCAGCACCACCTGCCCGTATTGCAACTTGTCCAGAATGACGTGCAAGGCATCGCGCAACACACGGGTCAGCTGCTGGGACAGATCGCCAGCTGTGGCCAAGGTACCTGAAGCCTGCGGCTGAACGGCGTTGACCAGCGGCAAAAGCAGACGCTCGCGGTCAAACACGCTGAGCTTGTGGCGTGCGTCTTGCAGATCAGACGACTGCCAGAAAGCCGCAGTGCCACGGGCCACATCGAGCCTGGCACGGTGGAGCAACCAGGCCTTGAGAACAATCACCACCCAGCTGCTCACCGACATGGCCAGCAACACCAGGGCTACGGCCACGCTGACCGCATCGCCCTGCGACACCAGCGCGTAAAGGTTCATTTCAGACCAAGCACATCGAACATGTCGAACAGGCCTGTCTTTTTATCAGCCAGAAATTCGACGGCCCGCAAACTGCCTTGCGCATAGGTGGTGCGGCTTGACGACTTGTGCGTGATTTCAATGCGTTCGCCCGTTCCAGCAAACAACACGGTGTGGTCCCCCACAATGTCTCCGCCACGGATGGTGGCAAAGCCGATACTGGAGGGATCACGCTCCCCAGTGACGCCCTCGCGGGCATACACAGCGCAGTCTTTCAGGTCGCGCCCAAGAGCCTGGGCGATGACTTCGCCCATTTTGAGAGCCGTACCCGAGGGCGCATCCACCTTGTGCCGGTGATGCGCCTCTATGATTTCTATGTCGTAGCCGGTCGGCATGGCCTTGGCTGCCAGCTCCAGCAATTTGAGGGTGACATTCACCCCCACACTCATGTTCGGTGCCATGACGATGGCGATGTCGCGTGCAAAAGCGCCAATCTCGGCTTTTTGTTGCGGGCTAAAACCAGTCGTGCCAATCACCGCATTCACTCCCAGCTCCCGGCACACAGCCAGATGCGCCAGCGTGCCCTCGGGGCGGGTGAAATCTATCAATGCGTGAGCGCCCTTCAAGCCGGCATGCAAATCGCCGGTGATGTGCACACCGCTGGCCTGACCCAGAAACGCCATGGCATCCTGGCCTATGGCAGCGCTGGCGGGCTGATCAAGTGCGCCAGACAACTGGCAATGTTGGGCTGCGCGAACAGCCTCGATCAACATCTGTCCCATGCGCCCGGAGGCGCCGGAAACCGTGATCCGATGGAGGTTTTGTACCGTCATAGTCAGGTCATACACCCATGCAGCTCAGCGGCTGACAGGTTCTAGTGGGGGGTAGCTATCGGGCAGCGGAGGCGGGAGCGATGGAGCCGCTTTGGGGGCGGGTGCAGGGTACTTGCTCAATTGCTCTTCGGTTGCTTCCAGCACGGGCACCGCTGGCGCTTGTTTGCGCGGAGACAGTGTGGCAACAAACTCGGCTTCGCTGGGCAGATCATCGGCATCTACCCTATCCAAGGCCTCGCTCTTGAAAAATACGGTGACGCGCCTAGGCTGGTCCGCCTGGCCCTGACGGCGCAAGCTGAACACATAGTCCCAGCGATCCGCATGAAACACACTGGTCAGCAAGGCAGAACCCAGAATATTGCGTACTTGCTGGCGCGTCATGCCTGTGCGCAGCGCGGCAACTTGCTCTCTGGACACAAAATTGCCCTGCACAACGTCCATCTTGTAGGGCTGAATGACGCTGACGAGGTCGCCAGAGGCCTGTTTGACAGTGCCGCAGGCTGATAGTGCCAGCAACGCCACTATGCCGGCAATCGAACGAACACCTCTGCGGTGAGGACAATTGGGGACAACAAACATGTGGAAGTAGGGTGGCGATATGATCAATTCATTGTAGCGGCTGGGCTGCAGAAGCAGCTCTCCATCCCCACGGCAGAAAGACAGCATGGCCAACATCGAAGAACTCAAGAACACGGGCTTGAAGGCCACTTTGCCGAGACTAAAGATCCTGGAAGTTTTTCAAAAGGGCAGCCAGCGCCACATGACGGCGGAAGACGTTTTTCGCGTCTTGCTGGAGGATCGGTCAGATGTCGGGCTGGCAACCGTTTACCGTGTACTCACCCAGTTCGAACAAGCTGGCATTCTGGAGCGCAGCCATTTTGAAAGCGGCAAGGCGGTTTATGAGCTCAACGAAGGCCAGCATCATGACCACCTTGTTTGCCTGGATTGCGGGCGAGTCGAGGAATTTTTTGACGCTGAAATCGAGAAACGTCAGCACGATGTGGCCAAGGAAAAAGGCTTTGTCATCGCCGATCACGCTCTGAGCCTGTACGCCAACTGCACCAAATCTCCGTGCCCCCACCGCCAGGGTAATGGTGTTCAGTCGTCGTTGCCGTCCATGGCGCGACGGTGACGCTCCACAAATTCCTGGTAAGTGTCTATGCCCCGCAATTGCAGAATGGTGTTGCGCACAGCGGCCTCCACCAGCACCGCAATATTGCGCCCGGCCACCACCTGTATGACCACCTTGCGAACCGGGATGCCCAGGATTTCCTGGGTAAGGGGCTCGTACGGAATACGCTCGTAGTCACGCTCCAGGGTTTCGCGCCGCACCAAATGCACGATGAGCTTGAGGCGCATCTTGCGTCGCACTGCCGTCTCACCAAATATGGCCCGGATGTCGAGCAAACCAATGCCACGCACCTCCAGAAGGTTCTGCAGCAAGTCAGGACAGCGCCCCTCGATGGTGGTCTGGTTGATGCGGTACAGATCCACGGCATCATCGGCCACCAGACCATTTCCGCGGGATATGAGTTCCAGACCCAATTCACTTTTGCCCAACCCGGACTCGCCGGTGATCAGCACACCCAGGCCCAGAATATCCATGAAGACACCGTGCACCGACAACCGATCGGCAAAGTGCTTGGACAGATAAGTCCGCAGCACATCGATGATCAGGGCCGACGATGCCTGGGTGGCAAACATGGGAATCTGCGCCCGTTCGCACATGGACAGCAGGGCATCCGGGGCAACTTGCCCATCAGAAAGGATCAGTACCGGCGGCTCCAAAGTGACGATACGCGCCACACGACGCGCGCAATCCTCCGGACTGGCGTTAGTGATGTACGCCACCTCGCGCTCACCCAGAATTTGTACACGGTAGGGGTGTATGTAGTTCAGGTAGCCCACCAGGTCTGCGCCCGACGTGGCCGCGCGTATGGCGACCTCATCGAACCGCCGCTCGGAGGCTCCGAGCCCGGCGACCCATTCCCACTTCAGATAGGTGCGAAATTCCTCGAACAGGACATCCGCGCTGACAACATTGGGCTTCATGGCAGAGCCTGAAAGGGAGGACTCAAGCGAGCTGAGCCGACTGCCAGCCAGCGATGAGCGCGTGGAGCTCCTGGGCCGACTGGCTGGCGCACAGCCGCTCACGAAGCTCGGCGTCGCTCAGCAGCTCCGCAATCTCAGACAGGATTTCTAGGTGTTTTTGGGTCGCGGCTTCAGGCACCAGCAAAAAAATCAAGAGGGAAACAGCTTGCTCATCTGGGGCGTCAAAGCCAATCGGGCCAGACAACTTCAACACCGCAGCCATGGGTGACTTGAGACCCTTGATACGACCATGTGGAATGGCCACCCCATGACCCAGCCCGGTGGAACCCAGACGTTCACGGGAAAAAAGGCTGTCTGTCACCAACGCACGGCTCAGGCCGTGGAGATTTTCAAACAGGAGACCCGCCTCTTCAAAAGCACGCTTCTTACTGGTGGCATCCACCTGCACAAGCACTTGGGTCGCAGGCAAAATGGATGCAAGACGGTTCATTGTGAGCGGATTATGCACACAAAAAAGCCGCCCGTTTTGAGTGGGCGGCCTAGTTTTGGAATGCACTAAAACAGGGACAAATCCTACATCAGGCGCTTGGGCGCTTCATGGTGATGATCTTGAACCCGGTCCTTGTGGCGAACCACCTGACGATCGAGCTTATCGACCAGTTCGTCCACTGCGGCGTACAGGTCGGCATGGGCACTTTCTGCAAACATGTCGCTGCCTTTGACGTGAATATTGCATTCGGCACGTTGCCGTCGTTCTTTCTCCTTCTGGTTTTCGACTGTGAGGAGCACTTTGACATCCACAACTTGGTCAAAGTGGCGGGTGATTCGATCAAGCTTGGTCGTCACGTAATTGCGCAGGGCCGGGGTAACTTCAAGATGGTGACCGCTGATCGTCAAATTCATAAATAACCTCCAGTTGCTCTCGGTTGAAAAAACAGGAAACGCGAAGTCACTATGCGCCCGTTGTTGAGCAAAAGCAATGTCTTTTGTGGATGCAGTGCAGCAATTCCAGCGCCTTACCCCCACTCTCCGGTACTTGCCAGTGGTCGTGCTCCACTCGCACAATTCGACAGCAGCAACATGTGCTAGACACACCCGGACACACAACACCATGAGCCTGGACA
>JBJOJH010000322.1:0-4287 GCA_046046715.1 Pseudomonadota bacterium
CTGAACAACACCGATGCACTGCGCAAGGCCACCGCCGGTAACCCGAACGTGGTGGCGGTCTTCATGGAAGCCATACAGGGCGAAGGTGGCGTCAACCCGGTGGATCAGGCCTATTTGCGCGAAGTGCGTGAGCTTTGCGACGCCAACGACTGGCTGCTGATGATTGACGAGGTGCAATGTGGCATGGGGCGTACTGGCAAGTGGTTTGCGCACCAGTGGTCGGGCATCCAACCCGACGTCATGCCGCTGGCCAAGGGCCTGGGTTCAGGCGTGCCCGTCGGGGCGGTTGTGGCCGGACCCAAGGCGGCCCATCTTTTTCAGCCGGGCAATCACGGCACCACTTTTGGCGGTAACCCGCTGTCCATGCGTGCCGGGGTGGAAACCATCCGCATCATGGAAGAGGAAGGTCTGCTGGAGAACGCCGCACGTGTCGGTGCTCACCTGAAGTCGGCACTCCAGAGCGCGCTTGCCGATGACATCGCCAGCGGCCGAGTCATTGAAGTTCGAGGCATGGGCTTGATGCTGGGCGTGGAATTGGCCATGCCCTGCGGCGCACTGGTCAAACAGTGCGCCGACCACGGGCTGTTAATCAGCGTCACCGCCGACTCTGTGGTGCGCATGGTGCCAGCCCTGATCATGAGCACCGCAGAAGCCGACGAACTCGTCTCCATTCTGGTGCCGCTGATCAAGTCGTTTGTGCAGGGAGCCTCGTCGTGAGCACACCCATCAAGTCACCCATCAAGCATTACCTGCAGTTCAGCGACTTCACGGCGGATGAGTACGCCTACCTCTTTGACAGGGCCGCACTCATCAAGAAAAAGTTCAAGTATTACGAAAAACACCACTCGCTGGCCGACCGCACCTTGGCCATGATTTTCGAAAAAGCGTCCACCCGAACCCGGGTGAGCTTTGAGGCCGGCATGTACCAGCTCGGCGGTAGCGTGGTTCACCTCACCACCGGCGACAGCCAACTGGGTCGGGCAGAACCCATTGAAGACAGCGCCAAGGTCATCAGCCGCATGGTGGACCTGGTGATGATTCGCACCTTCGGGCAAGACAAGATCGAGCGCTTTGCTACTCATTCCCGCGTGCCGGTCATCAATGGCCTCACCAACGAATTTCACCCCTGCCAGATCCTGGCGGACATCTTCACCTACATCGAACAGCGCGGCTCGATCAAGGGCAAGACGGTGGCCTGGGTGGGTGATGGCAACAACATGGCCAACACCTGGCTGCAAGCGGCCGAACTGCTCGGCTTCACGGTGCATCTGAGCACCCCCAGTGGCTACGAGGTCGATCAGGCCATTGCCGGCCTGCGCAGCAGCGATAGCTACAAGGTCTTCAAGGACCCCATGGACGCCTGCCGTGGCGCCGACCTGGTCACCACCGATGTCTGGACCAGCATGGGCTACGAGGCAGAAAACGAAGCTCGCAAGCTCGCCTTTGCTGCCTGGCGTGTGAGCACCGACATGATGGCGGCGGCCCAGCCTGATGCGCTGTTCATGCACTGCCTGCCTGCGCATCGCGGTGAGGAAGTCGACGCTGATGTGATCGACGGCCCTCAATCGGTGGTGTGGGACGAGGCCGAAAACCGCATGCACGTGCAGAAAGCCCTGATGGAGTACCTGCTGCTGGGCCGACTCTGATGTCTGCTTGCCAGAGCTGCGGCGCCTGCTGCGCCAATTTCCGGGTGGATTTTTCGGTTTACGAGCTCGACGACATGGGCGGACAAGTCCCGTCTGGCCTGGCGGTGGAGGTCAACGGCAGCACCTGCCGCATGCGGGGCACTGACCATGTGCCGATACGCTGTGCCGCTTTGACCGGCCAACTGGGCGTGAAAGTGGGCTGCGGCATCTATGAATGGCGCCCCTCGCCCTGCCGGGAGTTTGAGGAGGGCTCAGACGCCTGCCACCGGGCGCGGGCAAGGCATGGGATGCCAGACCTCAACGCGTCCCCCCTTTAAGGCACATGGCCCATGAAGCGACTCTGGGACATCTCCCCTCCACTAGATAGCAGTAGCCCAGCCTTCCCCGGCGACACACCCTACCAGCAAACCTGGGTTGCCACACTGTCTGCCAACTGCCCAGTGAACGTGGCCAGCTTGACCATATCGCCTCACCTCGGTGCCCACGCCGATGCCCCCTTGCATTACGACCCCGCCGGTTGTGCGGTCGGCATGCTCGATCTGGCACCCTTTCTGGGCCGGTGCAGGGTCATCCACGCCATCGCGCCGGGAACCTGGGTTCAGTTGTCGCACCTTGGACACGCACTCGACGACCTGCCACCACGGGTGCTGGTGCGCACCTACGCCCGAATGCCACAAGACCGCTTTGATGAGGCGCTGCCTGCATTCCACCCCAACACCCTGGAAGCCCTAGCGGACCTGGGCGTGACACTGGTGGGCATCGACAGTGCCAGCATCGACCCCGCAGACAGCCAGACCCTACCTAGCCACCAGGTGATTCGGCGCCGAGGCCTGCGTGTGCTGGAAAACCTGCTTCTCGATCAAGTACCCGAGGGCGACTACGAGCTGATCGCCCTTCCCCTCAAACTCATGACCGCCGACGCCAGCCCGGTGCGCGCGGTCCTGCGCGAACTCTGACCTGCCCGCCAGGCCCATCCATGATTGACTTGTCAGCAAACACACTACAGGCCTGCGAGGCGCTGGACGTGCAAGACCCATTGCGGCACCTGCGCGAGCAATTTGACCTGCCCGAGGGGGTGATTTACCTCGATGGCAACTCTTTGGGCGTGTTACCGCGCGCCACCCCCAAACGGGTGGCTGAAGTGGTGCAGCAGGAATGGGGGCAGGGCTTGATCCGATCCTGGAATACCGCGGGCTGGTTTGACCTGCCGCAACGCCTGGGTGACAAGCTGGCACCCCTGGTGGGGGCCGGCCCAGGGGAAATCGTGGTGACCGACTGCACCTCCATCAACCTCTTCAAGGTGCTGCATGCTGCCATTGCCATTGCCAAAGAGGACCATCCAGGACGGAACCGCATCCTCTCCGAGCGCAGCAACTTCCCTACCGACCTGTACATCGCCGAAGGCCTGTGCCGCGAACACGGCTACACCCTGGAGCTCATCGACGCAGAGGATCTGGACACCGCGCTGCAGCCAGCCCATGCTACAGACTTGGCCGTGCTGATGCTGACGCATGTGAACTACCGTACCGGCGCCATGCACAACATGGCGGAAGTGTCAGGCCAGGCACATGCGGCTGGTGCCTTGGTGGTGTGGGATCTGGCGCACAGTGCAGGCGCGGTCCCCGTGGACCTGAACCATGACGGCGCAGACTTCGCCGTGGGCTGTGGCTACAAATACCTCAATGGCGGCCCCGGCGCGCCAGCCTTTGTCTGGGTGCATCCCCGCCTTGTCGATCGGTTCTGGCAACCGCTGGCAGGCTGGTGGGGCCATCAGGCACCCTTTGCCTTTACCCCTGACTACCAGCCCACTGGGGGCATTAGCCGCTATCTGTGCGGGACTCAGCCCATCATCAGTCTGGCTGCGCTGGAGTGCGGCCTGGACACGGTACGAGCCGCTGATGCGTGCGTCGCGGGCATGCGCGGGATGCAGGCGTTGCGACAAAAATCGCTGGCGCTCACAGACCTGTTCATCCAGTTGGTAGAACAGCGTTGCGCAGGACATGGCTTGACCCTGGTCACCCCTCGCCCTCATGCGCAACGGGGATCACAGGTATGCCTATCCAGGACTACGGGCGCCTATGCCATCGTGCAAGCACTGATCGCGCGGGGTGTGATTGGCGACTTTCGAGCTGGCGACCCCCATAGCGCGCCTGGCTCGGTTGGCCAGCAAGACATCCTGCGCTTTGGTTTCACCCCGCTCTACATCGGATTTGTCGACGTCTGGCACGCCGTCGACCATCTGCGGCAAGTTTTGGACAGTGGCGAGTGGCAAGAGGCGCGGTTTAACCAGCAGCAGGCCGTCACCTAGGACGAACCAACGCCCGGGCCATAGAGCCAGGGCATGTCCAGCAGGCGCGCACCCAGCGCGCGCATGGCGAGATCCCGCCCCCAACGGACCGGCCCTGTGGCATGAAAAATCACGCCATTGCGTATAGCGCGGGCCTGCACGCGGGCGTTGCGCTGCCAACGCTGGTCGGCATACAAACGCAAACGTTCCTGCACGGGCAGATCGGTGCGATGAATCACCTCGCCGAGGCAAGCAGCGTCTTCAATTGCCATACCTGCACCCTGGGCCAGGTAGGGCAACATGGGATGGGCAGCATCGCCCAAAAGCGCGATGCTGCCTCGCGCATGCTCATCT
>JBJOJH010000323.1:0-9396 GCA_046046715.1 Pseudomonadota bacterium
CTGGCAGCGTGCCCGGGGAACCACTCGGCCAGCGCTTCAGCCATGCGGGTGATGATGGCGGGGTCGCCACCCAGGTAATGTTGCTCGATGACACCCATGGTTTCCAGAATCATGGCGTGGTGCTCCGCGTGGCAGTTGTCGGCAGCGAAGCCGGTAGCCAGCATCCAACGCTCCTCTTGTGCAAAGTGCTCTTTGGTATGGTCTAAAAAGGCCTTATAGGGCGGTAGCTGTTCGTCTTGCGGTGTAGCCAGCAGCTGATTGAGCAGGTCCGTGAATTCCTGATGGGTGTGGTCCATTCGGGTGTCGCCGGTGAGCAACGAGTCTGTCAGTTCCAACGCTGGCGTCGTGGTTTCCATGATGAGGTCCTGAAAAATAAAGGGGGGGTTAGGCTAGGCGGGCTTGGTGACGCGCAATCTGCTGGCGCACTTGAGCCGGTGCGGTACCACCCAGGGTGTTGCGTGCATTCAGGCTGCCACGCAGGCTCAGGGGTTCGAACACGTCAGCTTCGATGCCTGGGTTGAACTGTTGCAAGGTAGAGAGTGGCAGCTCTGAAAGATCCTTACCCGTGGCCTGGGCTGTCTTGACAGCATGGGCAACCACCTCATGGGCATCCCTAAACGGCAAACCCTTTTTAACCAGGTAGTCAGCCAGATCGGTGGCGGTGGCGTAGCCCTTTTGCACGGCGGACTCCATCGCTTCAGCGTTCACTGTGATGCCGCCTTCCTTCTGCCCAGTGGCGGGATTGAGTTGGCCGCCCACCATCTCGCAGAAGATGCGCAAGGTGTCCTTCAAGGTGTCGACCGTGTCAAACAGCGGTTCCTTGTCTTCCTGGTTGTCCTTGTTGTAGGCCAAGGGTTGGCCTTTCATCAGGGTGATCAGCCCCATCAGGTGACCCACTACCCGGCCGGTCTTGCCGCGAGCCAGTTCCGGCACGTCCGGATTCTTTTTCTGCGGCATGATGGAACTGCCGGTGGTGAAGCGGTCGGCAATTTTCACAAAGCCAAAGTTCTGGCTCATCCACAGAATCAGCTCCTCGCTGAATCGGCTGATGTGCACCATGCACAAGCTGGCGGCAGCAGTGAATTCGATGGCGAAGTCGCGGTCACTCACCGCGTCCAGGCTGTTCTGGCAAACCTGGGCTTGTCCTTGCTCATCCACCATGCCCAGTGTGTGGGCCACCCGCTCCCGATCCAGCGGGTACGTGGTGCCGGCCAGTGCGGCAGACCCCAAGGGCAGGCGATTGGTGCGACGGCGTACATCGCCCATGCGCTCGGCATCTCGGGCAAACATTTCCACGTAAGCCAGCAGGTGGTGGGCAAAGCTCACGGGTTGGGCCACTTGCAAGTGGGTGAAACCGGGCAGGATCACCTCGACGTTTTTCGCGGCGACCTCAACCAGGGACTTTTGCAGGTCGTTCAGCAGGTCGATGATCAGGTCCGTCTCGTCACGCAACCACAGGCGCACGTCGGTGGCCACCTGATCATTGCGGCTGCGACCGGTGTGCAGTCGCTTGCCGGCGTCGCCTACCAGTTGCGTGAGGCGGGCTTCGATGTTGAGGTGCACATCCTCCAGATCGAGCTGCCACTCAAACTTGCCTGATTCGATGTCGGCCTGAATCTGGGCCATGCCGCTTTGAATGGACGCGTGGTCCTGGGCAGAAATAATGCCTTGGGCCGCGAGCATTTCAGCATGTGCCAGACTGCCGTTGATATCTGCCTGCCACAAGCGTTTGTCAAAAAACACGCTGGCTGTGTAGCGTTTGACCAGATCACTCATGGGTTCTGAAAAGAGCGCCGACCACGCCTGGGATTTTTTGTCGAGTTGGTTTTGAGACATGTGGGGCAATAATCCGGCCGATATATGGCGGAACCTGAATGAAGGACTCTCAAATTTTATCGACCTTCCCGGAAACGTCGGCGCCTAGGCCGGATGTTGCACGGCCGGGACAGACATGGGTACTAGATGCCTGCCATGTGGGTGTTGTGCTGAGGGCAGTGTTGGTCGTACAGGCTGTGATGGCGATCGGTGCCATGTTCGTGAGCGCCCATGTATGGGATTGGATCAACCTTCTGGCTGTGCAGGCTGGCAGCTCCCTGCCGGCCACCCTGGCCTGGCTGCTCGCCGCCTGTAGCCTGAAACGAGTTCTGGGCCGTCAGCCTATCGCCCTGCAGATCGCTGCTGGCATGGCATTGGGAGCTTTGGCGGGGGCCTATGGCTGTGCTGTTCTGGTGTGGGTCGGATTGGCTCCGTCGGCGCCTTGGGTTGCCAGCAGTTTTTTGGGGGCAGCACTGGCGGCTGCGCTCATGTGGGTGCTGGTTCTGCGCGCCAAGGCGACGGCGCCGGCCACTGCGGCAGCCCGACTGTCTGAGCTTCAATCGCGTATCCGGCCGCATTTTTTGTTCAACGCGCTCAACAGTGCCATTGCCTTGGTTCGGGCCGAGCCGGCGCGTGCTGAGGCGGTGCTGGAGGACCTGAGTGAGTTGTTCCGACAAGCTCTTGCCGAGCGAGGAAATTCCGTCAGCCTAGAAGACGAGCTGCTGTTGGCGCGTCGTTATCTGGACATAGAAAAAGTTCGCTTTGGCGATCGATTGCAGGTGGACTGGTCGATTGATATGGCGGCGAATCCTGCGCGCTTGCCGCCATTGCTGTTGCAGCCGCTGGTGGAAAACGCTGTGCGCCATGGCGTGGAACCTAGCGCCAGCGGCGCAAACCTTTATATCTCGACGCAACGGCGGGGCTCAACCGTGGTCATCAAGGTCGTCAACACCCTGCCAGCTGGCGCGGGCACGCCCGGCCATGGTCTGGCCCTGGCCAATGTGCGCGAGCGTTTGTCACTCCTGCACGACGTGCAGGGCCAGTTTAGATGCGGTCAAAGAGGAGATGAATTCCAGGTCAGGATCGAGGTACCAGCATGAGCTTGCGTGTGTTGATCGTTGACGACGAGTCTTTGGCTCGCGCTCGCCTGCGAACCTTGATTGGCGACTGCGGTGAGTCTGTGGCCTATGTTGCGGGGGAGGCTGCCAACGCGGTGCAGGCCATCGATATGTTGAGCCGGGAGGGTTTTGATGTGCTGATGCTCGACATTCACATGCCCGGAGCCAGTGGGCTGATACTTGCTGCTCAGCTCCGGACGATGGCAACAGCGCCGGCGGTCGTGTTTGTCACCGCCCACGCCGAACATGGGGTAGAGGCCTTTGAGGTGGATGCAGTCGACTATCTGACCAAGCCTGTGAGGTTGGAAAGGCTGCAGCAGGCATTCCAGAAAGTGAGGCGTAGCACTGCTGTGCCGTCAGTGGGACACAGTGCAGACCAGCCCGTGCTCGTGATCCATGACCGCATGCGCACACTGCGAGTGCCACTGGATGAGGTGGTTTATCTGAAAGCTGAACTGAAATATGTGACTGTGCGCACCTCGACCCAGAGTCTGATCTGGGACGGCTCCCTCCTAGAAATGGAGGAAAAGTTCAGTCAACGGTTCCTGCGTATCCACCGCAACGCCTTGGTGGCCCGCCACCGGATCCGGGCCTTGGAAAAGTTTTTTGACCCAGAAGAAGGGGAAGGCTGGGCTGTGCGTCTGGAGGGCGTCGAGGACCGATTGTCCGTGTCTCGACGCCAGCTCGCTGCGGTGCGCGAGCTGGTTTCGTTGTAAATGCCCCGACCCCGGGGCCGCCAGCATCAGCCGGTGTTGCGCAGCCCCGCCGCAATCCCGTTGATGGAAATGTGGATGCCGCGCTGCACGCGCTCGTCCGCCTTGCCCTCGCGATAACGGCGTACCAGCTCCACCTGCAAATGATGCAGGGGGTCGATGTACGGAAAGCGATGGCGGATGGATCGCTGCAGGGCGGCATTGTTGGCCAGACGTTGCTTGTCGCCTGTCACCATGGCTAGTGCATCAGCGGTGCGGTGCCACTCGGACTCGATGGCGGTGAAGATCTTCTTGCGCAAGCGTGCGTCGCTCACCAGTTCGGCGTAGCGTGAGGCCAGGGCCAGGTCGCTCTTGGCCATGACCATGTCCATGTTGGACAGCAAGGTCTTGAAGAACGGCCACTGACGATACATTTTCTGCAGCAAGGCCAGGTTGGCTTTTTTCCCAGAAGCACCGTTGCAGTTGAGAAAGTTTTCGATGGCCGAGCCAAATCCGAACCAGCCTGGCAGCGTCAGGCGGCACTGGCCCCAGCTGAAGCCCCAAGGAATCGCACGCAGGTCCTCGATTTTCTGGTTGGCTTTGCGTGATGCCGGACGCGAACCGATGTTGAGCTCGGCAATTTCGCGGATGGGCGTTGAGCTGAAGAAGTACTCAGTGAAGCCAGTGGTTTCGTACACCAGTGCACGGTAGGCATCCATGCTGGCTTGCGACAAGGTTGCGGCGGCACCCAAAAATTCGTTGGGTGCTGTTTTGGTGGGCTGGAGCAGGGTGGCCTCCAGCGTGGCCGCCACCAGGGTTTCCAGGTTACGCCGACCAATTTCAGGATTGGCGTATTTGGAGCCGATCACCTCGCCCTGCTCGGTCAGACGGATTTGTCCGCGCACCGTGCCAGGGGGCTGCGCCAGGATGGCCTGGTAGCTGGGGCCACCGCCACGGCCCACGGTGCCACCGCGACCATGAAACATGCGGAGCTGAATGGCTCGGCCCAGAGGGTGATCCTGCTGCCCGGGGAGGGCCGTCGCGGCCTTGTTGATTTGTACTGCGAGGTCATCAAACAGATCAACCAAGGCAATTTCGGCACGATACAACTCCCAGTTGCTGGTGAAGATACCGCCATCCTTGTTGCTGTCGGAGTAGCCCAGCATGATGTCCTGCTCGGCGCCTGAGCGTTGTACCAGGGCCGTGATGCCAGGCAATGCGTAAAAGTCTCGCATGATCGGCGAGGCGTTGCGCAGGTCTTCGATGGTCTCGAAGAGGGGCACCACTATCAAGTCGCAAGTGGCTTGTTCATCAGCACTCAGGGTGCCGTGCATCAGCCCGGTTTCCTTTTGCAGCAACAGCACTTCCAGCAAGTCGCTCACAGTTTCGGTGTGGCTGATGATGTAGTGGCGTATGGCCTGTCGACCAAAACGATCCAACATCTCGCGCGCTTTTTCAAAGATGGCGAGCTCACCGTTGGTGTGGCCGGAGTACGCATGGCCCATCACGCGCAGGCCGCGAGCGTCGTTCAAGAGCCTAAGCAGCAGTGTGCGTTTGGCCCTTTCGTCCAGGCTGGCGTAGGCAGGCTCCAGGCGCGCCGTTTTCAGAAGCTCGGCAACGACTTCCTCGTGTTTGTCTGAGCTTTGGCGCAGGTCGACGGTGGCCAGGTGGAATCCGAACACCTCCACGGCGCGAATCAAGGGATGCAGACGTTGCGTGGCCAGGGCCCCACCGTGGTGGGACATCAGCGAGGCTTCAATGGTGCGCAGATCGGCGCAAAAGTCTTCGGCGCGACGATAAGGGTTTTGGGGGGCAACGGCGTGGCGGGCTGCATCGCCACCGGTCAGTTCTTTCAAGGTCGCCGCCAGACGCGAGTAGATGCCGGTCAGGGCCCGGCGATAGGGTTCGTCTTGCCGGTGGGCATTGGCGTCCGGAGAGCTGTTGGCCAGCGCCTGCATATCTGGCGAAAACTTCACCAAGATGCCTGACATGGACAACTCGCTGCCGAGGTAATGCACTTCAGTGAGGTAGTGGCGCAAGGCTACGTCCGCCTGGCGTCGCAACGCGTATTCCAGGGTTTGTGCACTCACATTGGGGTTGCCGTCACGGTCGCCGCCAATCCAGTGGCCCATGCGCAGAAAGCTGTGCACCGGTAGGTTGCCCAGCTCACGCTCCAGATTGGCATAGAGGCCGGGAATCTCGCGCAAAAAGGTCGATTCGTAGTAGCTCAGTGCATTTTCAATTTCATCGGCCACGGTCAGCTTGGTGAACCGCAGAAGCCGTGTTTGCCACAGCTGTGTCACGCGGGCCTGAATCTGCGCTTCGTTGCTTGCCAGTTCCCGGGGCGTCAGCGCATCCTTGCGGGCATCGATGGTGCCCGCCCGCAGCTTGATTTCGTCACGTGCGGTCAGCAGTTTGGCGATGTCACGCTCGGCATCCAGAATGCTCTTGCGCTGAACTTCTGTGGGGTGAGCTGTCAGCACGGGTGCGACATAAGCCTTGGCCAGGGTGCTCGAAATGGTTTGAGGGGAAATGCCGGCCCAACGCAGGCGCGAGAGGGCCACTTCGATGCTGCCCTCCTGGGTTTCTCCCGCGCGCTCGTGAATGGCGCGACGGCGGATGTGGTGGCGGTCTTCGGCTAGGTTAGCCAGGTGGCTGAAGTAGGTGAAGGCGCGGATCACACTCACGGTCTGGTCATTGCTCAAACCTTTGAGCAACTTTTTGAGTGCCTTGTCAGCTTCGTGGTCGGCATCCCGCCGAAAGGCTACCGATAACTGACGTACCTGTTCGATCAATTCAAACGCTTCGACGCCATCCTGCTCGCGGATCACATCCCCCAAGATGCGGCCGAGCAGGCGTATGTCTTCGACGAGGGGCCGCTCGTTTTCCTTGGCTTTGGCAATTGGGCGCTCAACGGTTGTCTTTTTGCGCGAGGCTGGTGTGGATGCTGTTGCGGAGGTCAGCGCGGGCGATGCTTCGCTGCGCTCAGGCTTGGACGATGATTTCATGGTGTGGGTGAAAGCGGTAAATGCCGACTCGGTTGGCAGCTGACAAGCAAGACGCATGCTAGCATCTCCGCCGCACGAAAAGTCCCTCGAGAATTACCTAGGGGTTACCAGTCAGCCCCAAGTTTTAAGGCGCCAATGTCACAGCTTTTAACCCCCCGTTCCTTGGGTCTCTCAATTGTTATTGCCACTCGCGAGAGTCGATTGGCCCTCTGGCAGGCCGAGCACGTCAAGGCCTTGCTTGAGAAGCTTGGCCACCAGGTCACGCTCTTGGGCATGACGACCCGTGGGGATCAGATCCTGGACCGCAGCCTGAGCAAGGTGGGCGGCAAAGGGCTTTTTGTGAAGGAACTGGAGGTGGCGCTGGAAGAACGTCGCGCCGACCTGGCTGTCCATTCCCTCAAGGATGTGCCCATGGAGATACCAGATGGTTTCAGCCTGGCCTGTGTGATGGAGCGCGAAGACCCCCGGGATGCCTGGGTATCGACCCGGTGCGCGCACTGGCGTGATCTGCCCCAAGGTGGTGTGGTGGGCACTTCCAGTCTGCGCCGTGTGGTCCTGCTGCGTGCTTTGCTTCAGTCCGCTGGTCGGTCCGATGTACGCATAGAGCCACTGCGGGGCAACCTGGACACGCGCCTGCGCAAGCTCGACGAAGGGCAGTTTGACGCCATCGTGCTGGCGGCGGCGGGCTTGAAGCGCCTGGGCTTGGAGGAACGCATACGTTATGTGTTTCCCACCTCAGAGATGCTCCCGGCAGCCGGGCAGGGGGCTCTGGGTATCGAAATCCGTTCGGATCGCCATGATCTTTTGGAGGCGCTGGCGCCGCTGTGCCATGCCCCAACCTGGACTGCCGTCGCTGCTGAGCGCGCTGTGAGCCGAGCCATGGGCGGCAGCTGCTCCATGCCACTGGCGGCGCATGCGGTCTGGGCGGAGGATGCACTGGACTTGCGCGCTGCGTGGGGTGAAGTGCCCGAGCCGGAAGAGACGGTGTCGCCCGCGCCACCCGTCTACAAGCCCTTGGTTCTTGCACGGTCCAGCCTGGCCTTGACCAGCCTGGAGCAGGCTGCAGCCATGGGCGAGTCTGTGGCCTCTCAGCTCTATGCTGGCGGTGCCAGCGGTGGCAAATCTGTGCCGTGAAAGATGCGAGCGCCCTGGTGCTGATGCAGGCCGTCAAACAAGCATGAAGCGGGTCGTCGTGACCAGGCCGGAGCGCGAGGCCCAGGCCTGGTTGAAGGCCCTGGCCGCCCAAGGTTGGGATGTGCAACATCTACCCTTGATACACATCGGTGGTGCACCCGATGCCTCAGTCTTGCGAGCAGCCTGGCAGGACCTACAGGACAGTGCAAATACCTACCAGGCGGTGATGTTTGTCAGCGCCGCGGCGGTGCAGGGATTTTGGACAGCGCGACCTGCATCCGCTCTATCGTTGTTTGATGGGCGGGCTGGCGCACCTCGATGTTGGGCCACCGGGCCCGGCACTCGCCGTGCCTTGCTCGCTGCGGGTGTGCCATTGGGCCGTGTCGATACGCCTCCCGCCGATGCTGGCCAATACGACTCGGAGGCCTTATGGGCGGTCGTTGAGTCACATGTCAGACCGGGTGCCCGCGTGTTGATTGTTCGAGGTGCCGAAGCGCCAGTAAACAACAGCGATGTAAAAAACACACTTGGTCAGGGTGTGGGGCGGGATTGGCTTGCCCAGCGCTTGGTGATGGCGGGCGTGGCGGTAGACTTTGTGGTGAGTTATGTGCGGGCCGCACCGGCATGGGATGCGACCCAAACGGCCGTGGCTCGTCAGTCCGCCACGGATGGCTCTGTTTGGTTGTTCAGCAGCTCGCAAGCGCTTGCAAATTTGCAGCGCATCCTGCCGGGGCAGGACTGGTCTGCCGCGCGTGCTCTCGCCAGTCACCCTCGCATCGAAAAAGCAGCCAGGCAGGCCGGATTCGGCTGGGTCAAAGTGGTGCGCCCGATGCTGGATGAAGTGATCGCGTCGATAGAATCCCTGCCATCATGACCGGCGCCATCACCGACTCTCCATCGCCTGCTACTGCCGAGTCCGGACCGTCTGAGCTTGAGAGCCGTACTGCTCGCGCCTGGGCCCCCTCCAAGCTTTTGTTCGGCTTGCTCTCGGTACTGGTTTTGGCGGCGGTGATCGCCACGGCGCAACTTTGGATGCGTTTGGGTGCCATACAGGAGCAGCTGGCTCGCCAAAGTGCCGACGCTGGCGCGCAGTCTGTTGAAGCCCGAGCCGTCGCCCGAGAGGCCATGGCGCTGGCTCAGGAGTCGTCGGCACGCTTGGCCATCACGGAAGCCCGACTGAGTGAGGTTGCCTTGCAACGCAATCAGCTCGAGGAGCTGATGCAAAGCCTGTCCCGATCACGCGATGAAAATCTCGTGGTCGACATCGAATCAGCCATTCGCTTGGCGCAGCAGCAGGCCCAGCTCACGGGCAGCGTGCAGCCGCTGTTGGCTGCACTGACGACCGCCGAGCAACGCGTGACACGCGCAGCACAGCCGCGCCTGACGTCGATCCAGCGTGCCTTGGCGCGCGATGTGGCTCGCATCAAAGCCACCACTTTGTCGGATACGCCGGCGCTGCTCGTCAAGCTGGACGAGCTGGTTCGCTTGGTGGACGACCTGCCATTGGCAAACGCGGTGGCTTCGGCGCACTCGCTTGCAGCTGAGTCGACCGTGCCGGTGGCTGAGGTGGCCCCAGCATGGTGGCGCCAAGTGCTGGGTTTGCTGGGGCGGGAGGCTTCCAAATTGGTG
>JBJOJH010000324.1:0-4270 GCA_046046715.1 Pseudomonadota bacterium
GCGTCGGGGTTGCGTATGCCCGATCAGGCGCGGACGGGTGCCCTCGGGGGCATTGCACTTGCCACGGCCCAGCGCCAGGGCAATCTTGGGCAACTGCGTCGTTTTGCCAGACCCAGTTTCCCCGCACACGATGATGACCTGGTGCGCCTGCATGGCGGCCATGATCTCGTCGCGCCGGGCCGACACGGGCAGGGATTCGGGAAATTCAATATGCAAGTTAGACACTGACGGGGCAACGTCCTGCGTTGCTTCTTCATGGACAATCGGGAATTATCCCCGCCCCAACCCCGCCACGCTGACTCCCATGTCCTCCGTCTTCAACTTCACTTTTGTACCGTGGTTCCGATCTGTGGCCCCTTACATCCACAAGTTTCGGCATCAGACCTTTGTGGTGGGCGTATGCGGCGAAGCCATTGCTGCTGGCAAATTGCCCAATCTTGCACAAGACTTGGCCATGATCCAGAGCATGGGGGTGAAAGTGGTTCTGGTGCACGGCTTCAGGCCGCAGGTTAACGAGCAACTGCTGGCCAAGGGGCATGAGGCCAAATATTCTCATGGCATGCGCATCACGGACGAAGTGGCCCTGGACTGTGCACAGGAGGCCGCGGGACAGTTACGCTACGAAATTGAGGCGGCTTTCAGCCAAGGACTGCCCAATACGCCCATGGCCGGATCCACGGTGCGAGTCATTTCGGGCAACTTCATCACGGCACGGCCCGTGGGCATCATGGATGGCGTTGATTTTCAGCACTCGGGCCTGGTACGCAAGGTCGATGTTGCCGGCATCACCCGCACGCTGGACATGGGAGCCATGGTGTTGCTCTCCCCCTTTGGTTTTTCACCCACCGGGGAGGCCTTTAATCTTTCGATGGAAGAGGTTGCCACCAGCGTGGCAACGGCGTTGCAGGCAGACAAGCTGATCTTTGTGACCGAAATTCCGGGCATTCGGATCCGACCCGACGAACCCGAATCTGAAGACAATCCGATCGACACCGAACTACCTCTGGCCGCTGCACAACAGTTGCTGGCGAGGGTGCCATCAGGCCAGCGCCCCACCGACACCGCCTTCTATTTGCAGCATTGCGTGAAAGCCTGCATGTCCGGCGTGGAGCGCAGTCACATCATTCCATTCGCGATTGACGGCTCCCTGCTGCTGGAAATTTACGTGCACGACGGCATCGGCACCATGGTGGTGGATGAAAAACTGGAAAGTCTGCGCGAAGCCACCGTAGACGATGTCGGCGGCATCTTGCAACTGATTGAGCCCTTTGAGCGCGATGGAACGCTGGTCAAGCGGGACCGCACCGAAATTGAACGCGATGCCGACCACTACACGGTGATCGAGCACGACGGGGTCATTTTTGCCTGTGCTGCCCTCTACCCCTACCCCGAAGCCAGAACGGCTGAAATGGCGGCCCTCACGGTGTCACCACAAGTTCAGGGCCAAGGAGATGGAGAACGGGTGCTCAAACGCATTGAGCACCGCGCTCGGGCTGCCGGGTTTGACAGCATCTTCGTACTCACTACCCGAACCAAGCACTGGTTTCTGAAGCGAGGCTTCGTGCTGGTTGATCCTGAATGGCTGCCAGAAGCACGCAAACGCAAGTACAACTGGGATCGGAAAAGCCAGGTTCTGGTCAAGAAACTGGCCTGAGTTTTGCCAGCCCAGAGCTGGCGCAAAAGGTTAGGAACGGCGCACAGACCTGGCAAGCACGACGAGCACCGCAACAGAAATCACGGTAAAACTGACGAAAGACCAGTTGGCAATCGAGCCACCCAGAAAGGTCCAGTCGATTTTTGTGCAGTCACCGCTGCCCTTGAATATCAAGGGAATGGCGCGCTGCAGCGGGAACGTCTCAATCATTCCGTAAAAGTCGCGACCGCAGGAAACCACCTCGGGTGGGTACCACTGCAACCAACTTTGGCGTGCGGCCACAAAGGCACCGCCCACGGCAGCGAGTAACACCAGTACCGCAAGAGCTAGGTGAGAAGCGCGACCCCGCAAGACACTGCCCACGCCAGCCAGCACAGCTACGATGACCAAAGCGTAGCGCTGGACGATGCACATCGGGCAGGGTTCCAGTCCCACCACATGCTGTAAATACAAACCAAAAACCAACATCAACACACTGGCCAGGCAAATCAACCCGAGCACACGGCGCGGGAAATCAAAAAATGAAGCCAGGGTGCTGTTCATGATCATGAATTTACTGCTCGGCAAAGGCGCGTTCGATGACGAAATCACCCGGAGTGGTGGTGTTGCCTTCCTTGAAGCCACGCGATTCCATCATGTGTTTGAGATCACGCAACATTTCAGGGCTGCCACAGATCATCACGCGGTCTTGAATTGGATCCAGGGCGGGTAGCCCCAAATCCTGCTGGATCTTGCCCTGTTCCAGCAATGTCGTGACGCGACCCTGATTCACAAAGGCTTCGCGTGTCACTGTCGGGTAATAAGACAGCTGCTGAGTCACCATGTCCCCCAGGAATTCATGGGCGGGCAACTCTTGCGTCAGGTAATCACGGTACGCCAGTTCATGGACTTCACGTACTCCATGAACCAGGACCACACGCTCGAACTTCTCGTAGGTGGCGGGGTCACGCACGATGCTCATGAATGGCGCCAAGCCCGTGCCAGTGGAAAGCAGGTACAGGTTTTTGCCAGGCAGCAGGTAGTCGATCAGCAGTGTACCTGTGGGTTTCTTACCCACAATGATGCTGTCACCCACCTTCAAATGCTGCAGGCGCGAAGTCAAAGGACCATCTGGCACCTTGATACTCAAGAACTCCAGGTGCTCTTCGTAGTTGGCACTGGCAATGCTGTAGGCACGCAAGATAGGCTTGCCTTCGGTTCTCAGACCGATCATGGTGAAGTGCCCATTACTGAAGCGCAAGGCAGGATCGCGGGTGGTGGTGAAACTGAACAGTTTGTCGGTCCAGTGATGTACGCTCAGCACGCGCGCTTCAAGAAATGCACTCATAGTGGGATGAGAAATCAAACAAAAAAATGCCGCTCAGTGGTCTGGGGAATGGCCCTAGCAGGCAAGAGGTGGGTGGAACTCGATGGCTGGTGAAAATCAAGCCATCGGGAAGACAATATCAGGGTGATCTATGGAGTCGCGGATGTGAAAGCTCTTGCAACTGATCGGCCAGCGCCTGAAGAACAACTGGGCTCGTAGCCGACGCACCCGCCAGAAGTCGCTCCAGTTGCTTGACGTCCTGCAACTCAGCACACGCCTTGATCTGACTAACGGCCGCACTCTGGTTGCCTGTCTGGATCAAGGCCCGCACGCGCTGCGCCCAAGTTGGCGATCGGTGGGCGGAACTTTTCATGCGGACAGTCAACGACTCATTTGCCAATCGCCTCGTCAAGCTCCTTGCAGGAAGGCGAACAGACGGCCTGCGATTTGCCCAACACCTTGCGCGTTCCCATCATGGACCGTGCACGATGTTTGCCACACAGGAAACACGACATGGTGGCACCACCAAAGGACGCCGCGGCCATGAATGGCGACCCTGAAACCTTGGACTTGTAACGTAGCCCGTCCGGCAGAACGGTCGTTTTTGCTTCTGTTTTAGCCATGATAGATACCTTCCTTGAACTGGAAACGTCCGTAAACCTCAGCCGGATCAAACACAGCAATTCCAAGCTGATCACTGTAGCTTGAGCGGTTTTTGGGCTCATTTTGTGTAGCATGTGGGGTCAAAAACAGCCTTTCAACCCCCAGCGACACAGTTGCGGACTAACCCGCAATTGTCGCACAGGGCTGCGAGGAGGCGGGGCACCTCAAACATGCACCCATACCCATGGTGCAAGAGCCACCAGTAAGGGCAGCATGTGTCCGTACCTTGGTGTCGTCCTGGGAAGTTCCTCAAATATTGCTAAAGTCAAGGCTTTAGAACAAGGCAAGACATGGCACGCACAGTTAACTGCATCAAGCTCGGCAAAGAAGCCGAAGGTCTCGACTTCGCACCCTACCCTGGCGAATTAGGTAAACGTATCTGGGAGAGCGTCAGCAAGGAAGCCTGGGCCGCCTGGCTCAAGCACCAGACCATGCTGGTCAATGAGAACCGCCTCAATTTGGCCGATGCACGTGCTCGCCAGTATCTGGCGCGCCAGATGGAAAACCACTTTTTTGGTGGCGGTGCAGATGCTGCCCAAGGCTATGTTCCGCCAACTGCCTGAGATGCGGATCGAAACCCGCTCAGGCGCCATCGAGTTTTGCAACTGAGTTGGCAAAACGCCAGAAAGTGGTGTGTCTTGGACACC
>JBJOJH010000325.1:0-5579 GCA_046046715.1 Pseudomonadota bacterium
GCCGGTGGGCCTCATGGTGCCTCACCTGTCGGGCGATGATGGGCCACGTTCGCGGCTCTCCAGGTGCGGCATCCATCTCACTCGCCAATGTGCTCACGAGTTGTTGCGAGCTGGCGAGGACTGGCAGGCGACTGGCGTCACGCAATTGCATCCGCAAACGGGTAAATCTGCTGTTTTTCATCCCAGTGCCGCCTGGGTCAAGCCCGCCGCCCTGGTGAGGGCCTGGCTCTCACAACCGGGCATTGAATTCTGTGGGGACTCAGAAGTAGCGTCACTCGAGCCGGTTCCAAACCATGGCCTCGACAGCGGCGCTGGATCAGACAGGGCCTGGCGCGTGCTCGACGCCCACGGCAAAACCCTGGCGCAGGTCGACCACGTCGTGTTTGCCTGCGCACACCACACCACGGCTCTGTGGTCTCAGGACCCAGCCGGCATATTTGCCGCTGGCGACCATGCCCCACCCGCCCTGCAAGGCTTGCATGGCCAGGTGAGTTGGGCGCACCAGCGGCCAGAACTCAATGGCGTTCTGCCTGTTCAGCCCATCAACGGCTTGGGCAGTCTGGTTGCCCATATCCCCTGGGAAGGGATTCCATCCTGGTTTGTGGGTGCCACTTACGAGACACTGGACGCAGCACCATCACCGGTTGCAGAACAACACATGCAGAACCTCGATCGGCTCAGGCGCTTGTTACCCGCATGCGCAGCTGCACTCGAAGCAGACTTCCATGGCGAGCAGATCCAAACCTGGTCCCAGACCAGATGCGTGACCAACGACCGCCTTCCCGCCGTGGGCCCGCTGTTGTCAGACATCCATTCCGGCATCTGGATCAACGTTGGGATGGGTTCGCGGGGACTGAGTTTTGCTGCCCTGTGTGCAGAGCTGCTCGCATCCCGGATGGACGGCGGCCCGCTTCCTGTCGCAGCCACGCTCGCAAGAAGCCTGGACAGCCAGCGTTTTGCCAAAAAGGTGCGCGGCAATTACCTGGAGAAAGCATGATTCTTGTTGCTGGTTCGGCCAATCTGGACTTTGTCGTGCGGGCGCCGCACATCCCCGCGCCGGGGGAAACCGTCCTGGGCAGTGAATTGCGGACCTTTCCCGGCGGCAAGGGCGCCAACCAGGCGATTGCTTGTGCCAGGGCGGGTGGCGCGTCCACCACCATGCTGCTTTCATTGGGCAACGACGACTACGCCAAACCGATTGAAGCCTCCTTGGTCGGTGCCGGTGTTCAGTTGCACGTGATCCGTGACGACCTGCATGCCACCGGCACAGCGTTCATCTGCGTCTCGGACGATGGAGAAAACGCCATCACGGTGGCCAGTGGTGCCAACCTGGCCTTGCGTCCCGAGCATCTGCCACCCCTGCAGGGATTCAGTCACTTGCTGCTGCAGCTGGAGACACCCTTGGCCAGCGTGCTCGCCTACGCGCAGGCGGCTCGCGCACAAGGCGTGTCAGTCGTCCTGAACGCAGCACCTGCACAAGACCTGAGTGCGGATCTGCTGGGTCTGATAGATATCCTGATCGTGAATGAAGGCGAGCTGGCCGCACTGGCCGGAGCCTCAGGAACGATCGCCCAGCAAATTGAAAGTCTGCCAGTGCCTGGCGTCGTCGTGACCCTGGGCCACCAGGGCTGTTGCGCTTGCCTGGACGGGCAATGGTATTTCGAACCGGCACATGCCATCACACCCGTCGACACTACTGCGGCGGGCGACACCTTTTGCGGGGCACTGGTTGCTGCCATGGCCCAGGCGCGACAGGTGAAGGCGTCTACCCAGCCCGCAGTCCCGATAGCAATGGCCCTGAAGCGGGCCAGCGCAGCAGCGGCCATCGCCTGCACCAGGCCCGGTGCGCAAAACAGCATCCCGACACGCGCAGATGTGGACGCCTTGCTGGCGCTTGCGCCTCCACCGACGGCTGCTGCCATCAACGAACTTCGCAGACTCATCACCACCGACAAGGGCGACATGACGCCTGCAAGCCCATGCAACCCATGACATCCCCTACCCCAGTCATTTTTGATACCGATCCCGGCGTGGATGACGCCATGGCGTTGTTTTACGCACTGGCTCATCCCGACATTGAGGTGGTGGGCATCACCACCACATTTGGCAACGTCACGGTCAAGCAGGCAGCCGCCAATGCACTTTACCTCACGGCCATTGCCGGCCATGATGTGCCCGTCACACAAGGCGTCGCCACACCTTGGGTCAAAGCCAGCGAAGATCCACCTGGCTTCATCCACGGCGACGACGGCTTGGGCAACCTGGCAGCGCGTGTGCCCACGTCAAACCGCCTGGATCCCCGCTCCTCCGCCCAATTCATCGTGGACATGGCGAGACAGCGTCCGGGCGAACTCACGGTGGTGGCGGTCGGCCCGCTGGGCAACCTGAGCCTGGCCCTGCAGCTCGAACCTGAACTGCCACGCCTGCTGCGCCAGGTCATCCTGATGGGCGGCACCGTGCTCGAGCCCGGCAACGTATCCCCGGTTGCAGAAGCCAACATCTGGAACGACCCGCATGCGGCGGACCAGGTCTTCAGGGCAGGCTGGAAACTGACCATGGTGGGGCTGGATGTCACCCACCGGGTCATTTTGCCGCTCTCACTCTTCAAGTCGATTGCGGACCACCACCAGCACCCGGCCACCGATACGCTGCACCATGCCGTGGCTTTCTATGCCAATTTTTACAGCGGCCTCTATGAGCACGTTGCCCGTATCCATGGCTGTTTCGGTCACGACGTGCTGGCCTTCATTTTCCTCACCAACCCAGAGTTATTCACCTTGGCATCAGGCGGCATCCGGGTTGCCACAGAGGGGGTCGCTCAGGGCCAGACCATGCTGAACCGCAGGAACTTTTTCGGCTATCCCCAGGCAGGCTGGGGCAGCGACCTTGCGACCAGCCAGGTTTGCCTCGGTGTGGACGCCCCTCAATGCATACGGCTGTTTGAAGAAATCCTGATGCGCGAGTGGCTCAAGCGCTGAGACTGCTCTCTGGTCATGGAAGCCGACCATAAGACAAAATACGAATAAAGAAACAACAAAATTGTTGTTTGAGACATATAGAAGGGCATTTACAGTCCACGCTCATGCACGATCTTGCTTTTGTTTTGGCGGGTTTTTTTGTGGGCCTGGTGGTGGGTCTCACCGGTGTCGGTGGTGGTTCACTGATGACGCCCATCCTGATTTTCTTTTTTGGCGTGAAGCCCTACCTGGCTGTTGGCACTGATTTGCTGTTCGCAGCCTTCACCAAAATGGGGGGGACGGTGCGACTGGCCCGCGCGCGCATCATCGACTGGCGTGTGGTGCTCCACCTTTCTGCGGGCAGTCTGCCGGCTGCCCTGATCACTCTGTGGGTTTTGCATGAACTCGGGCCGGCTGATGCGGCAGTGCAAGCGCTGATGACCAACACGCTGGGCTTTGCCCTGCTCTTGACGGCTGCAGCCACTCTCTACAAAGCTGTGCTTGGAAAGGCGATGCAGCCTCAACCAGCCTCTAGCATTTCAGCGGAAGCGGCAAAGCCAAGGCACTGGAGTCTGCCGCTGGCCTTTGGCGCCATCATCGGCACCTTGGTCACGCTCACCTCGGTCGGCGCAGGCGCGATCGGCGTCACTGTGTTGATGATTCTGTATCCTATGCTTCCCTTGCCACGCATCGTTGCGGCGGACATTGCCTATGCCGTGCCCCTGACCCTGGTAGCTGGCCTGGGTCATGCCTCCATAGGTTCGGTAGACTGGCCCCTGCTGGCCAAATTGCTGGCAGGGTCACTGCCCGGCATCTGGGTGGGCTCCCATCTCATGAGCCGCGTGCCCGAACGCGCCATCCGTGGCGTGCTTTCCCTGTTGCTGGCCTATGCCGGCTCCAAACTGATCGCCATTTGAATGTTCCCCTGCTGTGCGGCGTCAGGCCGCAACAGCTGATTTTGATGAAGTAACTATGTACCAATACACCGATTTCGATCGCCAATTTGTGCGTAACCGCGCTGACCAGTACCGCGATCAACTCCAGCGCAATCTGGCCGGCACCCTGACGGACGACGACTTCCGCCCCTTGCGTCTGCAAAACGGCTGGTACATCCAGCGCTACGCACCCATGCTTCGGGTGGCGGTGCCTTATGGCGAAATTTCAAGTACCCAACTGCGTGCCCTTGCCCGCATTGCGCGCGAGTTCGATCAGCCCAGCGCCGAAGTGTTTGCCAACGCCACCACCACCCAGGCAACCTGGGGCACCACGCACCTACCAGTGGGCTACGGCCACTTCACCACACGGCAAAACGTCCAATTCAACTGGATTCCCCTCGAAAAAAGTGCCGATGTGATGGATTTGCTGGCCAGTGTGGACATGCACGGCATTCAGACCAGCGGCAATTGCATCCGCAACATCACCACCGACGAGCTGGCGGGCGTGGCCGTCGACGAAATTGCAGACCCGCGTCCTTTTGCAGAAATCCTGCGCCAGTGGAGCACCCTGCACCCGGAGTTCGCCTTCCTGCCCCGCAAGTTCAAGATCGCCATCACGGGTGCCCGTGAGGATCGGGCAGCCACAGCCTGGCACGACGTCGGCCTTCACCTGATCAAAAACGCCGACGGCGAACTGGGCTTTCGGGTGCTGGTGGGCGGAGGCATGGGCCGCACGCCCATCACCGGCACGGTAGTACGCGAGTTCCTGGCCTGGTCGCAGATCATGAATTACCTGGAAGCTGTCGTTCGCGTCTACAACCGTTGGGGCCGCCGCGACAACATGTACAAGGCCCGCATCAAGATACTGGTCAAGGCCGAGGGACAGCGCTACATCGACGAGGTCGAGGCCGAGTTCCAGCAAATCCTGGAGCAGGACGGCGGGCCGCATACCATCACCCAGGCCGAGCTGGATCGGGTCACAGCATCCTTTGTGCCACCGGCCTTGAACACCGCAGCGGCAAGCGCCGACCAGGCTGCTCTGGAACTGACGCAGCAACACGCCACCGAATACGCCCGCTGGCTGCAACAAAACGTCGCAGCCCATCAAAACCCCGACTTGCGCGCCGTGACCCTGTCTTTCAAGCGGCTGGGTCAAGCCCCTGGCGACGCCGATGCAAGTCAGCTGGATTTGGCTGCCGGCTTGGTCGACCAGTTCTCGGCGGGTGAGGCGCGTGTCACGCACGACCAGAACCTGCTGCTGCCCTGGGTGCGGGCAGCGGACTTGCCAGCCATGTGGGCTGCGGCTCGCCAGGCAGGGCTGGCACGCGCCAACATCCGACTGCTGTCGGACATGATCGCTTGCCCAGGCGGGGATTTCTGTGCACTTGCCAATGCGCGCTCCATTCCGATTGCTGAAGCCCTCACCGAGCGCTACCAGGACATGGACGAGCTGCATGACTTGGGCGAAATCGACTTGCACATCAGCGGTTGCATCAACTCCTGCGGCCACCACCACAGTGGTCACATCGGGATTCTTGGCGTGGACAAGGACGGCAAGGAGTGGTACCAGGTGTCCCTGGGCGGCTCTGACGGTTCCAGCCTGAGCGGTACAGCCGGCGCTGGCAAAGTAGTTGGCCCGTCCTTCGGTGCCGCCGAGGTGCCCGATGTGATCGAGGCTGTGCTTGAC
>JBJOJH010000326.1:0-8823 GCA_046046715.1 Pseudomonadota bacterium
CGCGCCAATTGGGCAAGCTTCTGGGCCTGCCCACTGAACAGCTGGACTTGCTGGAGGCGGGAGCACCCATGCACGACATCGGCAAGATCGCGACCCCGGACCACATCCTGAACAAACCCGGCCCCTTGACCGAGGAGGAATGGGAAGTGATGCGACGTCACCCCGAAGAAGGCTACAAACTGCTCACAGACACCCAGTTTGCTGTCATGCAGGCGGGGGCCGACATCGCTCGCTCGCACCACGAAAAATGGAACGGCAGCGGCTACCCCCAAGGTCTGGCTGGCGAAGCCATCCCGCTGTTCGGACGCATCGTGGCGATCGTCGATGTTTTCGATGCCCTCCTCTCCAAGCGCGCCTACAAGGAAGCCTGGTCACTGGAGCGGGTGGCCACAGACATGCTTGCGCTGCGCGGCAGCCACTTCGACCCCCGATTGACCGACCTGTTTCTGGATCATCTGGATACGTTTCACGGCATTTACAGCAGCCACCCTGACCAATGAAAAACATTCCTGCCCCCCCCGCGAATATGGCTGTCGCAACTGCCGCTGAAAGTCTTTGGTCTGGTCGGCCTGGTCCTGACCGTGGCGGTCTTGGGCCTGACCTGGTCCCTGCTGAAAAGCACCCTACATGAAAGTGTCAAGTCGTCGACGGAGGACGCCAACCTGACCCTGACGCAGGTGTTCGTGAATGAAAATTGGAGCATCCTGGAGCCCATGCTTCCGCCTGCTGGCGCCGACGCTCAGGTCATGCGAGACAACCCCCGGCTGCCCGAAATAGATGCTCTATTTCGTAAGTTCAGCCGTCAATCCGATGTGGTCAAAGTCAAGATCTACAACGTTAACGGCTTGACCATGTACTCCTCCGACCCCAAGCAGATCGGCCGCAACGATGTCGGCAACCCGGGCTTTCAGATGGCCGTACGCGGCCAGGCCGCCAGTGAACTCACTTTCCGGGGCGAGTTTGGTGCGTTTGACGGCCACATCCATGACCGCAACCTGGTGTCTTCGTATGTGCCCATCAAAACAAGCTCAGGTGTGGTCGGGGTCGCAGAAATCTATGCCGACCGCACCCGCACCATCGAGCTGGTAGACCGGGAACTGAGTACTCTGTTGCTGTGGTTGACACTGGCCCTGCTGTTGGTACTGCTGATACTGGGCCTGTTCACCTGGCGGGTTCAGACGATCAAGCGCACATACCAGGCGTCTCTGGTCGACTTGACGCAAGACATCGCCTCAGCCACTGATCTGGCGGCAAGCGCCACCCAGGCACAAACGCAGCTCCTGACCAACCTGAGCCATGAGATCCGCACGCCCATGGCGGGCATTCTGGGTCTGAGCGAATTGCTGGGCAGTACCGATTCCAATCCTCGCACGCAGGCTGTCGCGCGGGAAATCGCCAGCTCGGCCAGCGCCTTGACCCATCTGCTCAATGACAGCATGGAACTCACACGCATCCAGGCGGGCCAACTCGCCCCGGAGTCCATCGTGTTTGGTGTGGAGGAGTTGATAGAAGAGCTTCGTTCCATGACGGCCTACACGGCAGAACAGAAAGGGCTGCAACTGCAAATGCATGTGGACCCGCTCGCCCGCACCCAGGTCTTGGGTGACCGCTTTCGCCTGCGGCGGGTGTTGCTGCAGCTGGTGGACAACGGCATACGCTTCACGCAGCGTGGTCAGGTGCAGCTCAAGGTCTACCGGTCTGGCGACGAGCTGCATTTCGATGTGATCGACACCGGCATAGGCATGACCGAGGACGCACTGGCCAAGGTGTTCACACCGTTCTACCAGGCCGACCGCTCCAGCACACGGCAGTCCGGCGGCACAGGTCTGGGCCTGGCCATCTGCCAGGGACTGGTGGATGAGATGGGCGGCACCCTCCAGGTGCAAAGCACGCCGGACCGCGGCAGCTGGTTCAGCTTCGCGCTGCCCTTGCCGGTGGCACTGACGCCGGTGATGCAGACCAAACCAGATCCAAGCACCAGCACGCGGCCAGCCCGACTGCTGGTGGCAGAAGACAACCCGGCACAGCAAATGGTGGCGTCGGAACTGCTCACACTCATGGGACACACTGTGGATGTGGCGGAAAACGGCCAAAAAGCCGTGCACCTGGCACGCCAAACCGCCTATGACCTGATCCTGATGGACGTCTACATGCCTGACATGGATGGCCTGGAGGCCACCCGACAGTTGCGCGTGCAAGGAGGCCTGTCAGGTGACGTGCGTATCGTGGCGATCTCGGCGAATATTTCCGAGGCGGACAAGACGGCCTGCAAGCAAGCGGGCATGAACGACTTTTTGGGCAAGCCATTTCATGTGGACGAGTTCAAAGCCTGCCTCGCCCGCAACCTGGACCAGGTCTAAGGCTACCGCCCGGGCCGGCCAGGCTGTGGCCCACATCAACGCGGCCTCTTGAAAGCCGACGCCTGAGCCTTATTTAAGTCGAGACCGCGCCGCCTCCTGGCGCGGATTCGTTTTTACTGAAATTTGACATTCATGACCAAGCAAACCCTTGCCTTTCAGGCCGAAGTCGCGCAGCTGCTGCACCTGGTGACGCACTCGCTGTACTCCAACAAAGAAATTTTTCTGCGTGAGCTGATCTCCAATGCCTCGGACGCTTGCGACAAGCTGCGTTTTGAAGCCATCAACAACAACGCCCTGTACGAAGACGCGCCCAACCTGGAGGTTCGCGTTTCCTTCGACAAGGATGCCAAGACCCTGACCATTACCGATAACGGCATTGGCCTGAGCCAGCAGGAAGCCATCGACAACCTGGGCACCATCGCCAAGAGCGGCACCAAGGACTTCTTCAGCAAGCTCAGCGGCGATCAGAAGGCCGATGCGCAGCTGATCGGCCAATTCGGCGTGGGCTTTTACTCAGGCTTCATCGTGGCCGACAAAATCACGGTTGAATCCCGCCGTGCCGGCCTGAGTGCCGACCAGGCCGTGCGCTGGATCAGCGATGGTGGTGCCAGCGGTGGTGGCGCTTTTGAGGTGGAAAGCATCTCGCGCGCCCAACGTGGCACCAGCGTCATCCTGCACCTGCGCGAAGACGCCCTGGACTACGCCAGCGCCTGGAAACTCAAGAGCGTCATCAACAAGTACTCCGACCACATCAGCCTGCCCATCCTGATGGAAAAGGAAGAGTGGAAAGACGGCGAACTGATCAACCCCAGCGACGAAAACGGCGGCCGCCAGCCTGGCGCCATGGTCAAGACCGGCGAATGGGAAACCATCAACAAGGCCAGCGCCATCTGGAGCCGCGCCAAAAAAGACATCACGCCCGAGCAGTACACCGACTTCTACAAGCAAATCAGCCACGACTTTGAGGCACCGCTGGCCCACACCCACAACCGGGTAGAGGGCAGCACCGAGTACACGCAGCTGCTGTACATCCCCTCCAAAGCGCCCATGGACCTGTGGAACCGTGACCGCAAGGGTGGCCTGAAGCTGTATGTGAAGCGTGTCTTCATCATGGACGACGCCGAGGCCCTGCTGCCCAGCTACCTGCGCTTTGTGAAGGGCGTGGTGGACTCTGCCGATCTGCCCCTGAACGTGAGCCGCGAGCTCCTGCAGGAAAGCCGCGATGTAAAAGCCATCCGCGAAGGCTGCACCAAGCGTGTGCTGGGCATGCTGGAAGACATGGCCAAGCATGACCAGCCCGCAGCTGCTTCTGCCGACGGCGTGACCGATGTGCTGAGCGACGAGGAAAAAGCTGCTGCCGCTGAGGCTGCCGGCAAGTTCACCAAGTTCTACGGCGAATTTGGTGCTGTGCTCAAAGAAGGTCTGGGCGAAGACTTCGCCAACAAAGACCGCATTGCCAAGCTGCTGCGCTTTGCGTCCAGCACCACCGACACGGTGAGCGTGAGCTTTGCCGACTACAAGGCCCGCATGAAAGAGGGCCAGGAGGCCATCTACTACATCACCGCCGACACCCTGGCCGCTGCCAAGAACAGCCCGCAGCTCGAAGTCTTCAAGAAAAAGGGCATCGAGGTGCTGTTGATGACCGACCGCGTGGACGAGTGGGCCCTGAACTATGTGCATGAGTTTGATGGCACCCCGCTGCAAAGCGTGGCCAAGGGCGCTGTCGACCTGGGCAGCCTCCAGGACGAAGCTGAAAAGAAGGCAGCAGAAGAAGCGGCAGAGGCCTTCAAGCCCCTGCTGGCCAAGCTGAAGGAAGCCCTGAAAGACAAGGCCGAAGACGTGCGCGTGACCACCCGCCTGGTGGACAGCCCCGCCTGCCTGGTGGTGCAGGACCACGGCATGAGCACACAGCTGGCTCGCATGCTCAAGCAGGCTGGCCAGGCGGCGCCCGAAGTCAAGCCCGTGCTGGAGGTCAACGCCGACCATGCACTGGTCAAAAAGCTCGACGGCTCGGTGCACTTCAATGACCTGGCCCACATCCTGTTTGATCAGGCTCTGCTGGCTGAAGGTGGCCTGCCAGCTGACCCGGCGGCTTACGTCAAGCGGGTGAACGCGCTGCTGGCCTGACGCTGCAAAACTGGTCTACGATGCAAGGCCGTTTGCCCTGGTGATGCCGGGCAGACGGCTTTTTTTCATGGAAGCATCGACATGACGACTTTCAGTTCGAACTACCTGGCCTCGTTCTGGTCCCTGCCAGCCCTCGAAGTCAATCTGCTGGTGTTCTTCAACCTGCTCGGGGCCTTGCTGCTGGGCCTGCTGGTGGGCTACGAGCGTTCCTACCATGGCCGCGCCGCTGGCATGCGCACCTACGGCATCGTCTGTATGGCGTCGGCGGCACTCACGGTGTTTGCGGGCTACCCGGGCTACTGGTGGGGTGGCGCCGGCGGACCGGTACCTGCGCTGGTCGACCCTACGCGCGTGGTGCAGGGCATCGTCACCGGCGTGGGCTTTCTGGGCGCTGGCGTCATCATGAAAGAGGGCCTGAACATCAGTGGCCTCACCACGGCTGCATCCATCTGGGCCTCATCGGCCATCGGCGTGCTGGTCGGCATCGGCTTTTACGGCGCCGCCATTTTGCTGTCGGTGCTGTCGGCCTCGCTGATGATGTGGGGGCCCAAGCTCGAAGCGCGTCTGCCCTCGCGTCGCGCCATGGGCGTGGTGCTGGGCTTCGAGCCGGGGGTGGAGCCGCAGGACGCAGACCTGAAGCAAACCATACGCCAGTGGGGCTACATGGTGGCAGAGGGTTCGCTCAACATCTGCCACCGGGACGGGGCCTACCAATGGCAGTTCGTGATGGTGGCGCTCAAGAGCAACCCCCACCCCAGCTCACTGTTCGACCTGTCCCGCCAGCTGCGCAAGCTCCAGGGCCTGGAGACCTTGCAGATCAGCCACGCCCGCAACTAGCCCTTAGAAGCGGTAGCCCACACCCACAGAGCCCAAGGTGGCGCGGGCCTTGAAGTCGGCTGCATCACCGGGGAAGCGATCGCTTTCGTAGTAAACCTGTTTGACGGCCACTTGCATGTACAGGTTTTTGTCCAGAAGTACGCGCAGGCCAAAGCCATAGCCCGCCCCTTCAATGTCCTGGGTCACGGCAGTGCCCGCGCCGTCTTCGGCCCTCGCCGTGGCCGCCTCGTAGGACAGGGTGGCAAAGGCCAGGGTCTTGTCGTTCAGCTGGTAGCCAGGCTCCAGGTAGATCGAGTACGCATCGCGCGCCTTGTAAAGACCGGTACGGACACCCGCAGTGGTGCGCAACTCCCCCCCCTTCACGTCGTTGAGGTTGTAGGTGGCACCCACGGAAATCACGCCCTTGTCGCCCATGGCCCAGCCATAAGCCGCTTGCAAGGAACCCACCGCTGCGGAGTGGCCCAGACCGTCAAGCACATCGGTGCCCGCTGTGATCTCGGTTGTGGATGCAATCATGCCCGCATTCAGACCCAGGCTTACGCCCTGGAACCCGCTGGACTGCGCTTGCGCCTGTACGGCAGAAAAAGCCATCGTCGCCACGGCTACGGCCACTGCCAGTTTGTTCATCTTCATCTTGATACCCCTTTGATTGGTGGATCAGCGCGCTTATGTCCGGGATGGACATACCAGCGGCTTGAAGAAAATTTTCTGGCGACCTAGGGAATACCCTGATGCGAATTCGCAAAGGGAAAAAGAAGTGAAAAAGGCCTGTTGCTGCGCTGCAACAGGCCTTCGCAAAGGTCGAAAAACGCAAGTCGGCTCAGGCGCTCAGGGCCTCCTGGCGTTCCATCGCAGCCAGCAGCTCATCATCGATGGCGGCGTCTCGGGCGTGCAAGGCCGCTGCACGGGTCGCGTCGCTGGCGTACAAGCTGCCATCGGCCAACTGCGCGCGCAGGGCAGCTTGCTCGACTTCCAGCGCGGCGATCAGGTCGGGCAGGGCATCAAGCTCGCGCTGCTCCTTGTAGCTGAGCTTCTTGCGGGGTGCCGTCGCGGCAGGAGCTGCGGACGGTGCCGGGGTGGGTGCCACTGGCTCCGCGGCCTTGGCCGGCGTGCCAGCCAGCTTGACCGGTGCGCGGGCCGACTGGGTCAACCAGTCCTGCACGCTGCCTTCAAACTCGCGCCAAAAACCATCGCCCTCGGCCACCAGGGTGCTGGTCACCACATTGTCCAAAAAGGTGCGGTCGTGGCTGACCAAAAACACCGTGCCTTCGTAGTTTTGCAGCAGGTCTTCGAGCAGTTCCAGGGTGTCGATGTCGAGGTCGTTGGTGGGCTCGTCCAGCACCAGCACATTGGCTGGCCGGGCAAACAGGCGAGCCAGCAGCAAACGGTTGCGCTCGCCACCACTCAGGGACCGCACCGGTGAATGGGCACGCGCTGGCGAGAACAAAAAGTCGCCCAAATAGCTTTTGACGTGCTGGCGCTTGTTGCCAATCTCGATCCATTCGCTGCCGGGGCTGATGAAGTCCTCTAGCGTGGCGTCCAGGTTCAGGGCGTCGCGCATCTGGTCAAAGTAGGCCACCTGCAGGTTGGCACCCTGGCGCACCGTGCCCCAGGGCTGCTCGCCCGACAAGGGCTTGGGCGCATTGGCGGGTGCGGCATCAGGGGCCAGCTCGCCCAGAATCATCTTCAACAGCGTGGTCTTGCCAGCGCCATTGGGGCCGATCAGACCGACCTTGTCGCCACGCAGGATGGTGCCCGAAAAGTCGCGCACGATGGCACGCTCACCATAGGTTTTGCTCACATGCGTCAGCTCGGCAACCAGCTTGCCGCTGGCCACACCACTGGCCACGTCGAGCTTGACCCGGCCCAGCACCTCGCGCCGGGCGGCGCGGCTCTCACGCAGGCGCTCCAGCCGAGTGATGCGGCCTTGTGCCCGGGTGCGGCGCGCTTCCACGCCCTTGCGGATCCACACCTCCTCCTGCGCCAGCAACTTGTCGGCACGAGCGTTGATGACCGCCTCCTGCGTGAGTTGCTCCTCTTTTTGAAGCTGATACTGACTGAAATTGCCCGGGTAGGTCATCAGCTTGCCGCGATCGAGTTCCACGATACGGGTGGCAATGCGGTCCAGAAAAGAACGGTCGTGGGTGATAGTGACCACGCTGCCCTTGAAGTCCAGCAGCAGGTCTTCCAGCCAGGTGATGGCTTCGAGGTCCAGGTGGTTGGTGGGTTCGTCCAGCAAGAGCACATCGGGCCGCGCGACCAGGGCCTGCGCCAGCGCCACACGCTTCTTCATGCCGCCCGACAGGGTGCCGATCAGGCGTTCGGGCTCCAGGTGCAGGCGGTGCAGGGTTTCTTCGACCCGCTGCTCCCAGTTCCAGGCGTCAAAGGCCTCGATTTGCGATTGCAGCGCATCCAGGTCCACCCCTTCCGCGCCCGACATGTACAAATCGCGTGCAGCAATCACCTCGGCGATGCCGGCACTCACGGCCACAAAAATGGTGGCCTCGGGGTCGAGCACAGGCTCCTGGGCCACATAAGCCAGACGCACACCCTGCTGGTACTGCAAGGTGCCGTCATCGGGCTTTTCCATGCCGGCCAGAATTTTCAGCATGGACGATTTGCCCGTGCCATTGCGCCCGATCAGGCCCACGCGCTCATTGGTCTCTAGCGCAAAGTCAGTGTGGTCCAGCAGCGGCACATGGCCAAAAGCAAGCTGGGCATTCAAAAGGGTGAGCAAGGCCATGAATTCAGTCGTAGTTCAGTCAGAAGGCGAATGGAGCATTGTCCCCGATGGCGTCAGACCAGACGGATGGCGTATGTAGGCCAGGCGCTCATGAAAAACAGGAAAAGGTTGAAAATCCAACTCCCGCCCGACACACCGGGCTCGATTTCAAGGGCTTTGATTTGTCCTCCAACCACTCACTCTCACTTTGGAAACGCGGAGCCCTTGCCTTTGTGCTGCTTTTGGCTGGCCTTTGGCTAGGTGGCTGGTTCGCAGGGCCGTCCCTGCTGCGATGGTCAATTGAAACCCATGCCTCACAGGCATTAGGACGTCAGGTTCGATTGGCGTCGGTCAGTGTGCTGCCCTGGACGCTGGAGTTTCGACTGCGGGGCCTGACGGTCGATCGCGCGGCCAGCAAGCCTGGCGACACACCTCAATTCCGGCTGGAGGAGCTTTATGTGGACCTCGAACTCCAGTCACTGCTGCGGCTTGCACCTGTGGTGGACGCCTTGGAGATCACGGCCCCACAACTGGAAATTACCCACCTGGGCAACGGCCGTTACGACGTTGATGATTTACTGACAGAGCTTCTGAAACCATCGCCCGGACCGACACCCAAGTTTGCGGCCTACAACATCCGCCTGAACGCAGGGCGCATCGTGGTGCATGACGAAGCCACGGCCTCCCGGCATGAACTGGACGAGCTCACACTGACGCTCCCCTTCCTGAGCAATCTCGACGCCCAACGTGAGATCAGCACCCACCCCAAACTGTCGT
>JBJOJH010000327.1:0-3574 GCA_046046715.1 Pseudomonadota bacterium
CCGCAGAGGTGCTGCCCTTCATCGGCCACGAGGTACACAGCGAACTCATCAAAGCCCTGCTGGAACGCCTGCGCAACCACGTTCCCGTGCGCACCTGGAACCAGGCCATGCAAGCCGCCAAGGCGCAGTAGGGTTAATTTTTAATTGGGGTCAGATCCCAATTTTTTTGGTTAGCTGTTGGGTGTGCGCGCCGCGTAAGTGGCGGTATGTTTTTTTGTGGCGTAATACTGAAATGACCAACGCAAGCTGCGAATCATCTGATGTACGGGAGGGCATGCTGACTAGCCTGGCCGCGCTGATGTCCTCGGAGCCTGATTTGGACTTTGCAGTGCTGGTGGGCAGTCGGGCATCCGGCATGGCACACACTGACAGTGATTGGGATATTGCGCTGCAATGGGCACACCATGTCGACTGGTTAAGCACCTTGTCCCGCACCGAATCTTTGTGTGAACGTATCTCTCTTGCACTGAAGGTGCCAAATTCCGAGATCGACTTGATTGACCTGCGGCGAGCCAATTTGGCCATGCGTGCCAGCGTGGCTGAGGATGGAATACCCTTATCCGGAGAAGATTCTGTGGCGTGGGTCCGGTTTTTGCGCCGCACCTGGCGTGAGTTGGAAGATTTTTATTGGGATAAGAAGCATGCGGCTTGACCTTTACCAAGCTGAAACGGCAAGGATTGCTGCCGAGCAAGGTGCCCTTCTGGCGCAGGCAAGGGTGATTCTCACAGAGGGCCGCTCCCTGACACCCCTCGAGCAAGCGGGGGTTCTGCATGCCTTGCAGGTGCTGATTGAAAACGCCATCGGTAAGGCCAAACAGGTGCTGAAAGCGACGGCTAAGCCCGTTCCTGTGTCTGGCTACGATGCATTCAAAGCACTGACCGCCATCGGCTTACTTGCCCAGCCGGAATTGGCACAGTGGGCTGCAATCATTGGCCTGCGCAACCGCATCGTTCACGACTACATGAACATCGACATGGATCAGGTGATGAGTCTGATTGCCGCGAACAAAGACCAATTTGTGCTGGACTTCTTGATGAAAGACTTTGCAACGGGATGAGGGTGTGGTCAAACTAGATTTAATTGGGATCTGACCCCAATTAAAATCCATGGTAAATTGGGGTCATGGTAAATTGGGGTCAGATCCCAATTGATTTCTCAACGGCGAGGGGTACTTGGGTGTGCTGGGCTATTTGACGATGCCCAGGAAAACGGCCATGCATCGCTCCACCTCGACCAGTAACGTGGCATTGATGCGACCAATGGCTGGGCCGACCTTGTCACGTTTGACGGTCTTGATCTTGTCAACCATGACCTGCGAGGTTTTTTGTAAGCCGTTTTCGTCATTCGGCTCTACGGTAATTCGCAGCAGTGGTGCGGCAAGAAGGGTGCTTGTGACTGGCAAAACGGTGAGACTGGAGTGCTCGTCGAACACATTGGCCTGAATGACCAATACAGGCCTGGGTTTTCCAAAGTCCCCCTGCATCGCGATCGTCACAAAATCGCCCCGCATCAATCAGTCCAACCGTCGACATCGGCAGCCGCAGCGTCTAGTAAGTGATCCAGATCAGCATCGGCGCCATCCACCTGAGCAAGCAGTCGAGACTGGCGCCGGCATTCCGCGGCAAAGTCTGGCCGCCGTGTATCGGGAACCCAAATTTGCACTGGCCGAAGACCCGCCATACGCAGGGCATCCCTGTGCTTCTGCACACGCAAATTAACATGCTTCATTGGAGAGTCCTTTTGTTACATGCAACATTCTAGAACTGAGTCAGCGTTACAAGCAACGGAAAATTAATTGGGATCTGACCCCAATTAAAAATGAAGTTCAGCCCAGCCGCTTGGGCGAGAGGTACTCTTGGCGGTAAATGTCGAAGGGCATGGTGTCGGCGGCTTCGATAGCTTGCTGGTCATCCCAGGATTGCTGGGCCATGGCGGCTTGGCGCGATTGCTCGGCCTCACTCCAGGGCATGGCCAATAGCTGGGCCTGGGCCTGGGCCGACTGGGCGCGAACAAAAGCCACAAAAGATTGCTGGTGCTTTTGGTTCATGGCCTGCAGCACACGTGCCGAGGGCAAGAGATGGGGGTCGGCCACTGCGGCCTGAGCGGCCTGCACTGCCTGCAGATGTGCGCTGCCACCGTGCGCTGCGTCCAGCGCCTGAGCAATAGGAACACAGGCCAGCAGCAATTCAGTGGCCCATTGCGTGAGGGACACCGGCTGGCCGTCACGCTCCAGCGTCAGACCAGGCTGCCGGCCGAATCCGGCCACGGCTTGCTGGTTGCGTGCGAGTTGGGCAATTTCTTGGGGCGTGTCGGGCGGGCTGTCGGCCAGCAGGCAGTGCAGCAGAAACACATCCAGAAAACGCATGGTTTGGGCCGAGATGCCAACGGGCTCGAAGGGGTCGAGGTCCATCAGGCGCACTTCGACGTATTCCACACCACGCTCGCGCAGGGCATGCAGCGGTCGCTCGCCCTGGAAGATGACGCGCTTGGGGCGGATGGTGCCGTAAAACTCGTTCTCGATTTGCAGCAGGGTGGTGGACAGCTGTTTGTAGCTGCCATCGGCATCGCGCACGCCCACAGCCTCGTAGGCCGGGTAGGGCCGGGTCAGGGCGTCGTGCAGCGAGGCGGCATAACCGTCGAGGTGGTTGTAGCTCACCGCCAGAGAGGCCTGGGCATCACTTTGGTAGCCCAGCCGCCCCATGCGCAGCGAAGTGCCGTAGGGCATGTACAAGGTCTGATCGCTCAGCCGCTGCAACTCGTGCGCACGCCCGGCCACAAAGCTGGGGCACAGCGCGGGCGAGGCACCAAACAGGTACAGCAGCAAGAACGCGTGCCGCCGAAAGTTGCGGATCAGGCCAAAGTAGGCTTCGCTGGAGACCTCGGGCAAAGACCAGTTGTAGTGAATGCCCGAAATGGTTTGCATGCGCCGCCCATAGCGGTGACCCAGGCCGGTGCGGTACACACTTTTGGCCTGGCCCACGTTGGAGCTGCCGTACTGCCCGATGGGAATGGCGTCGTCCCCCGGCAGGCAGCTGGGCATGCTGGAAACCCACAGCATCTCATCACCCTGTTCGCGCAAGGTACGGAAGGTGTACTGGTGCAGGGTGGTCAGCTCTTGCAAGGCAGTGTCGGCATCTGGGTGCACGCCGGTGACCAGCTCCAGCTGGGACTCGCTGAAGTCGGTGGTGATGTGCGGATGCGTGAGGGCCGAACCCAGCGCATGCGGATGTGGCGTGAGGGCCAGTTGCCCTAGGGGCGATGCGCGCAGACTTTCTTTTTCAAGCCCACGGCGCATGCCCAGCAGGCGCTGGGGCGTGAGGGCGCTCAGGCGCGCTTGCAGTTGACTCATAACTTCGGGCCCAGCCTGGGCCAGGAACATTCAATCGGGGCGCGAGGTTAACACTGGCGCGTGACATTTGCCTGCGCACGGTTGACTTCGTGCCCGCCCTGCGAAGAACCGTTCGGCGGCACCATGTCGTCGCGCCGGTCCATCACCTGGGCCAGCTGCTGTGCCAGAAGCTCTGGGGCATCCGGCCCACTGCCCACCCAGGCACCTTGCGTGAGGGTGATGTG
>JBJOJH010000328.1:0-2949 GCA_046046715.1 Pseudomonadota bacterium
GGCCAGCGTCGGCCTGCCCCTGACAGAGCCGCAGCTGCGTGAAATGCACAAGCTCAAAACCGGGGCTTTGCTGGTAGGCAGCGTGCTCATGGGCGCCGCCTGCGGCCAACCCAGCACTGCGCAAATTCAGGCCCTGCGGCAATACGGTGACGCCATTGGCCTGGCTTTTCAGGTGGTCGATGACGTTCTGGATGTAACGGCTGACACTGCTACTTTGGGCAAAACCGCCGGCAAAGACGCCGAAGACGACAAGCCCACTTATGTGTCACTGCTGGGGCTGGAGGCCTCGCGTGCCCTGGCGGACCACTTGCTGGTCCAGGCATTGGCCGCCCTGGATGAGAGCGGCTTGCCAGACACCCAGGCACTGCAGGCCCTTGCCCTGATGGTGGTGCGCCGTCAGAATTGAACAGCCCGACGTAAGCCGTGCCTTGTAAGCTTGTGTCCTCAGCGCTTTCTGCCTTCAACTATTGATATGCCCAACCACACATATCCCTTGCTGCATAGCATCAACGACCCCGCTCAGCTGCGGCGGCTTCCGCGTGAGCAACTGGGCCAATTGGCGCAGGAATTGCGAAGTTTCCTGCTGGAAAGTGTGGCGAAAACGGGCGGCCACCTCAGTTCCAACCTCGGAACGGTCGAGCTGACCATCGCTCTGCATCATGTGTTCAACACCCCGTACGACCGCCTGGTGTGGGATGTGGGCCACCAAACCTATCCGCACAAGATCCTGACGGGGCGGCGTGACCGTATGGGCACCCTGCGCCAACTCGGCGGTCTGAGCGGATTTCCCCAGCGGGCAGAGAGCGAGTACGACACCTTTGGCACGGCCCATTCGAGCACCTCGATTTCGGCTGCTCTGGGCATGGCCCTGGCCGCCAAGCACAAGGGCGAGGACCGACGCGCCATTGCCATTATTGGCGACGGCGCCATGACCGCCGGCATGGCCTTTGAAGCCCTGAACAACGCCGGTGTTGCCAACTGCAATCTCCTGGTCATCCTCAACGACAACGACATGAGCATCAGCCCCCCTGTGGGCGCGCTCAATCGTTATCTGGCGCAGCTGATGAGCGGGCAGTTCTATGCGGCCGCCAAAAACGTGGGCAAACAAGTTCTGAAGGCAGCCCCACCGCTGTTTGAGTTGGCCAAGCGCATTGAAGAGCATGCCAAGGGCATGGTGGTGCCTGCCACCTTGTTTGAAAAATTCGGCTTCAACTACATTGGGCCGATCGATGGGCATGACCTGGATTCGCTCATTCCTACGCTGGAGAACATTCGCCAACTGGAAGGTCCGCAGTTCTTGCATGTGGTCACCAAAAAAGGTCAGGGATACAAACAGGCTGAAGCCGATCCCGTGGCCTACCATGGCCCAGGCAAGTTCGACCCCAAGGTGGGCCTGACGGCACCTGCTGTTGCGCCCAAAATCACTTACACCCAGGTCTTCGGGCAGTGGTTGTGCGACATGGCAGAGCAAGACCCACGGCTGGTGGCCATCACGCCCGCCATGCGCGAGGGTTCGGGCATGGTGACCTTCCATCAGCGTTTCCCAGAACGTTACTTCGATGTCGGCATCGCCGAGCAGCATGCAGTGACCTTCGCCGCCGGTCTGGCCTGCGAAGGCCTCAAGCCCGTGGTGGCGATCTACTCCACGTTTTTGCAGCGTGCTTATGACCAGCTGATCCACGATGTGGCCATTCAGAACCTGCCGGTAGTGTTTGCGCTGGATCGGGCTGGGCTGGTGGGCGCGGATGGTGCCACTCACGCGGGTGCCTACGACATCTCCTACCTGCGTTGCATCCCCAATATGAGCCTGGCCTGCCCGGCAGATGAAAACGAGTGCAGACAGCTGTTGAGCACGGCCTATGCGCAAAACCACCCGGTGGCCGTGCGTTATCCGCGGGGCGCTGGTGCGGGTGCTGCGGTGACTGGTGGGCTGGAGGCTTTGCCCTTTGGCCGTGGCGAGGTACGTCGGGCCGGCCAAGGACTGGCGATTTTGGTCTTTGGCTCTCTGCTGCACTCCGCACTGGCAGCGGCTGAGCAGCTGGACGCCACCTTGGTCAACATGCGCTGGGTCAAACCGCTGGACGTCGAACTGCTGATGTCGGTGGCCGCAAGCCACGACATGCTGGTCACGATCGAGGAGGGCGCCATCATGGGTGGTGCAGGCAGCGCTGTGGCCGAGGCCCTGAATGCAGTCGGTGTGGCCAAGCCCTTGCTGCAACTGGGCCTGCCCGATGTGTTCATTGAACATGGTGATCCAGCCAAACTCCTTTCTCTCCAGGAACTTGATGCATCAGGCATTCATGCCTCGATTGTTCGACGGTTTGGCGACGCCCTGGGCCATGCCCGATCAACGCTCAAAGCGGTGGCTTGACTGCGGGTAATCCCTTAAGAAAATTGCTCCGTCTTGCACCTAGACTTAGCCGGCTACTCTCACGCATCTTTAGGGTGAGAGGACGCTACTTTTAAGGAGTTTTCATGGATCGTCGTTCCATTATCAAGAACGCTGGCATCGCCGGCGTCCTGGCCGCAGGTGTCGCCCCCGCTGTGCATGCACAAGCGGCAGTGCGTTGGCGTTTGTCGTCCAGTTTCCCCAAGGCTCTGGACACCATTTTTGGCGCTGCCGAGGTGTTTGCCAAAAACGTCAAGGCCATGTCGGGTGGCAAATTTGAGATTTCCGTGCACGCTGGCGGCGAAATCACCCCACCTTTTGGCGTGGTCGATGCCGTGCAACAGGGCTCCATTGAATGTGCGCACACCGCACCCTACTACTTCTTCGGCAAGAACGAGACCTTTGCCTTGGGTTGTGCTATCCCTTTCGGCCTCAACAGCCGTCAAATGACTGCCTGGATGTACGAAGGCAACGGCCTGAAGCTGATGCGTGAGTTCTATGCCAAGTACGGCATGATCAACTTCCCCATGGGTAACACCGGTGCGCAAATGGGCGGCTGG
>JBJOJH010000329.1:0-3231 GCA_046046715.1 Pseudomonadota bacterium
GCATTGATGGTCAAACCTGGCGTTCCCTGATTCAAGCCGCTTTTCAGCACGGACTGACGGGCGGGGTTTTGGCCGGCACCTGCAGCCAGCACCTGGCCCATGATGACTTCGCCCACCTGCCCAGCTTCCAGGCCACTGCGGCGCAGCACGTCAGCGATGACAGCAGCGCCCAGTTGCGTAGCGGGAGTTTTGGCCAAAGTGCCACCAAACTTGCCCACCGCGGTGCGCGCAGCCGAAACGATAACGATATCTTCCATTTATTTATCTCCAATAAGTAACGCGAAAAAATAGTTAGGCCCCTTAAACAGAGGCCCAGATGTATGTGTCAGGCCTTGGCTTTCACGTAGCGGCCAGGTGCCGATTCAATGGCCTTGTACTTGCCTTTTCCATATTGTTTGGGTGCTGCGACCTGTTTGCCCGCCTGGGCTTTCAACCAGTCGGACCAGTCCGTCCACCAACTGCCCGAATGCTCCTTGGAGCCGGCAATCCAGTCGTTCACATCGGCCGGGAACTTGTCGGCAGAACCGATCCAATGGCTGCGTTTGTTCTTGGCCGGTGGATTGATCACACCGGCAATATGACCGGACGCCCCCATCACGAACCGCTTCTTGCCGGGTAAGTGCTGAGTCGATGCATAAGCACCGCCGATCGGCACGATGTGATCTTCGCGGGAAGCATAGAGGTACACCGGCATGTCGACCTTGCGAAAATCGACCTTTTCTCCACATACGGTGGCAGAACCCGGTTTGACCAGACGATTCTCAAGATAGGTGTTACGCAAATACCATGCGTAAAAAGGTCCTGGCAGGTTGGTGGAATCACTGTTCCAGTACAACAGGTCAAAGGGCGGAGGTGTGTCGCCCTTGAGGTAATTGCCAACCACATAGTTCCAGACCAGGTCGTTGGGACGCAGGAAGGAGAAAGTGGAAGCCAGGTCGCCACCCTTGAGCAAACCGCCCTTGCCCATTTCCATTTCCCGGTATTTCACGAAGGCTTCGTCGATGAAGACATCCAGAATTCCGGTGTCCGTGAAGTCCAGCAAGGTGGTCAGGAAGGTGGCGCTGCTGACGGGTTTCTCGCCCCGGGCAGCATGCACGGCCAGCGCATTGGACAAGATGGTGCCGCCGACGCAAAAACCCAGGGCATTGATGGTGTCAGCACCGGTGATGTCGCGGGTGACAGCAATGGCCTTCATGGCGCCATCGGCAATGTAGTCGTCCCAGGTCTTACGCGACAAGGAGGCATCTGGATTGCGCCAGCTCACCACGAAGGTGCGATGCCCCTGGGCAACCGCATAGCGGATGAAGGAGTTGTCAGGCTGCAGATCCAGTATGTAGAACTTGTTGATGCAAGGCGGCACCAGCAGGAAAGGCTTCTCGTAGACCTTGTCCGTGAGGGGCTTGTATTCAATCAGCTGGAACAGCTCGTTCTCAAAGACCACGGCCCCCTCAGTGGTGGCCACATTGCGGCCCACTTCAAACAGGCTTTCGTCCGTCATGGACAAGTGGCCCTGACGGATGTCATGAACCAGGTTCTGTATGCCCTTGGCAATGCTTTCGCCCTTGGTCTCAATTGCTTTTTTCTGGGCGTCGGCGTTGAAGGCGAGGTAATTGCTAGGCGCGGCCGCGGCCACCCACTGCTCCACCGCAAACTGTATGCGGGCGCGGGTCTTGGGGTCGGTTTCAACCGCTTCGGCCAAACCCATCAAAGTACGGGCATTCAACAAATAGGCAGCTGCAGAAAAAGCCGCCACCGGATTACTGGCCCAGGCGTCACCTGAAAATCGACGATCCTTGGTGACTTCGGCAGCCTTGAAACCCTGTGACCACAGCGCAGTGGCTTCGGAGACATATTGTTTTTGTAAATCCTGAAGCTTTTCAGCAGCAAAACTCAGCTTGGGTGCTTTGTCACCCGACAAACCCAGACCATTGAGGTCAAGACCTTCGAAGGTGCCCAGGGCCTTAGCCCAGTTGTCGGTCAACGCGCGTTGAAATTGCTGCGCTGTCTGCGCCCAGTCATCGGTGGGGAGTTGCTTCAAGGTCAATATCCTTAAAAACCTAAGTGAATAAATACTAGGATTATCTTCTCAGAAACCTGCTTAAATCCTGACGCCGTTTTCTCATCGTTTTCCCTATATGTACATCGTCCCGATTGCCTGGCTTTATGTGGCGCTCATGATGAGCGTGGCTGAGGCGACCAACACCAACGGCACCGTTCTCGGTGCCATCGTCACCTTTGTGCTGTATGGCTTGCTGCCCATCAGCATCGTGATGTACCTGATGGGTTCGCCTGCTCGCCGGCGTGCCATCAAGGCGCGCGAGGCCCTGGAAAACAGCAAAGCCAACGTGGTCACAAGCCATCGACCGCAGCCATTAAATTCAGACCAGCCAGACGCTGGCGGCCATGCGTCCGGTTCCGATGCCGGTACGACTGTCCCTGCGATAGGAAAAGAATCGTGAGGCCTGGCTGACCGTGCACCAGCTGTCACTGCCGTCATTACCAGCGATGGCCGTGATACCCAGACCTTGAAGTCGTATCCGCGCCAGCGCCGGTAAATTGGCCAGCCATTTGCCCTTGCCGTGAGGTTCAAAACAGGCTTGGGCGTGGGAGTGTGTCAGGGTGAAAGCGGCTCGAACCTCGTCGCCCACCTCAAAGGCCGTGGCGCCTATGCAGGGCCCGAGCCAAGCCACTAGGTCAGGACCTAGACCACCGGCATCGCCTGCCAGGTCAGCCAGGCGTCGTACCGTCGACTCGAGAACGCCACACCCTTCGGTGCCGGCCAGGCCACGCCATCCCGCATGCGCTGCCGCCACGAGCGGGACTTTCCGGTGTGCCAGCAGTACAGGCAGGCAGTCCGCGACCATCACCGTACACGCAACACCCTTGGACTGGGTCACTGCGGCATCCGCCGATTCACCGTCGGGCGTGCTTGCCTGCACTTCCAGCGCACTGGTGCCATGGACCTGTGACAGAAAAACCGGGCGGGCCTCCAGGGCCTTGGCAAACAATTGCCGGTTCTGGTGCACCGATGAGGGCAGGTCGCCAACATGATCGCCAAGATTCATGCAGCCATACAGTCCCTCGGAGACACCGCCTGATCGACCGCTGAACACGGAGCGCGCCCAGGTCGGTGCCTCCCATTCGGGGACCAGCCAATCAGCGGGATAGGGTGCGTTGTTCAGCATGAAGTTCGCAGCTCATTGACGCAGGGCTTGGATGTCTCAACATATG
>JBJOJH010000330.1:0-4495 GCA_046046715.1 Pseudomonadota bacterium
CTTCGTCATCTTCCTCGTACACCGTGGCCAGCAAGCGCTCAGCGGGCAGCTTGTACACCTCGGTCAAAAGCTCCCAAGCCCATTTGAGCGATTCACGCTTGAAGTAGTCGCCAAAGGACCAGTTACCCAGCATCTCAAAGAAAGTGTGGTGACGAGCGGTGTAGCCCACGTTCTCGAGGTCGTTGTGCTTGCCACCTGCACGCAAGCAGGCCTGAACCGAGGCCGCACGCACATAAGGCCGCTTGTCCTGGCCCAGAAACACGTCCTTGAACTGAACCATGCCCGAGTTGGTAAACATCAAGGTCGGGTCATTGCCCGGCACCAGTGGGCTTGACGCCACCACCGCGTGGCCCTTGGCGGCAAAGAAATCAAGAAAGGTTTTGCGGATATCGGCAACAGAAATAGGGGCTGAGCTCATGGCGATGGGGGGACCTTGTAATGGGCGGCGATTTTAGGTGGGTTTGACGGTGTCTACTGCGTCCAGAAAGCGCAGCACAACTTCGTCTTGCGCCCAGGCAACATTGAAGCGCAGCCAGGGACTAGGGGCCAGATCGACCGAGAACAAATGCCCGGGCCCCAGCAGGATGTCCTGCTCGGCAGCTTTGTAAGCCAACTCTGCCCCGTTCTGGATGGAAGGATGACGAGCCCACAAAAACATGCCAGCCTCAGGCTCGGTGAACAACTCAAATCCCCGGCTGATGAGTTTCTGGGCCAGTTGCTGCTGCCCCTGAGCTAAGCGCTCCTTGAGCTGCTTGATGTGCTTGCGCCAGCGCCCGTCGGTCAAGGCACCAAAGGCCAGGCGCTCCGTGAACTCCGAAGATGTCAGCCCTGAAACCATCTTGAGGCGCTCGAGGTCTTCAAACAGCCCGGGGCCTGCCGCCAGGTAGCCTACCCGAAGATTGGGAGAGATGGTCTTGGAAAAACTGCTGATGTAGATCACGCGTTGCAGCTGGTCCAGACTGGCCAGCGAGGGACGAGTTTGCGGGTCCAGGTCGGCGTAAATATCGTTTTCAACCACCATGAAATCGTATTTCTCGGCCAGCTGAAGCACGCGATGAAGATGGGCCAGGCTGGCGCATGAGCCGGTTGGGCTTTGCAACCGCGGCTGAGTAAAAAAAACCTTCGGCCGATGTGCCGCGATGCGGGCTTCCAGCGCCTCTAGGTCATAACCCTCAGGCGTGCGGGGCGCGCCCACCAGATGAGCCCCCAAAAAGCGAAGAGCGGACAACAGGTTGGCATACCCTGGCTCATCAACCAGCACGGCATCGCCCGATCGGACCAAACGTCGCGCCGCCAGATCCATGGCCTGACTAGAGCCTTGGGTGAGGAGGACCTGATCGGCTGACACTACGACCTGACGCGCGGCAAGTAAATCACGCACCAGCTGGCGCAGCGGCAAATAGCCCTTGGGCTCACCGTAGCCACCTTGGTCAATATCTTCGGCAGCCAGATTTCGCATGCTGCGACGTACGCCGTCCGCAAACAGCCAGTCCCCGGGCAGCCAGCCACATCCGGGCTTGCTACGCAGGGCCCTATTCTCAAAGATGCGCCGCAGATACCACATGGAATCAAAGCTGTAAGCCCCGGTCGATCCTGTCCCGACCACGGTGCCACTGGGCCTGCTACGCACAAAAAAGCCTGAGTGCGCCTGTGATTGAAAGTAGCCCAGTGCGACCAGGCGGTCGTAGGCATCAACCACCGTGTAGACACTCACCCCATGAGCATGTGCAAATTGGCGTATCGACGGCAGCTTGGCACCGGGTCTCAGCGCTCCTTCCTCGACCATGCCCCTGTAACCATCCACCACCTGGGTAACCAAGGGCGTGGTGGATTGGGGATTGAGGGCAAACATGGCGAGGAACTGCGGGAATTAAGGGCTGGAATTAGGGTTTGTATGTACTGGTCGCGCCAGCAATACAGTGCATCATGCGACGGGGAGCAACTGTATATGTTATCGCCCGGTTGACGGCTCTACATTGACGTGCATCGCTGGTCAGACCCAAGTGTTTGGCCCTACCTGCTCCCCGCCCGCTGAAGGAATTTTCATGCAACGTGAACCGCACCTGACCAACGCCGCACTGTTTGCCCGCCGACAGGCCGCCATTCCCCGAGGTGTGGGACATAGCCATCCCATCTTCATCAGCAAGGGGGAAAACGCGGAAATCTGGGATGCTGAGGGACGACGCTACATTGATTTCGCGGGTGGTATTGCTGTTTTGAATACCGGCCACCGTCATCCCGCAGTGATTCAGGCGGTCAAGGACCAGCTCGATCACTACACCCATACATGTTTTCAAGTGCTGGCTTACGAACCCTATGTTGAGCTTGCCGAGCGCATCAATGCCAAGGCCCCAGGTGACTTTGCCAAGAAAACCCTGTTTCTGACCACCGGGGCCGAAGCGGTCGAGAACGCCATCAAGATTGCCCGGGCAGCCACCGGACGCTCGGGAGTGATCTGCTTTGCCGGCGGCTATCACGGCCGCACGCTGATGACCCTGGCCATGACCGGTAAGGTGGCGCCTTACAAGACAGGCTTTGGTCCCTTCCCGGCGGAGGTCTTTCACGCCACTTTCCCCAGCGCACTGCATGGCGTGACAGTGGACGATGCCATGTCCTCGATCGAAAGCATCTTCAAGAACGACATCGAAGCCAGCCGCGTGGCCGCCATCATCATCGAACCCGTCCAGGGCGAAGGAGGCTTCAATGTGGCGCCACCCGAATTGCTTCAGCGCCTGCGCGCACTCTGCGATGCCCACGGCATTTTGTTGATTGCTGACGAGGTACAGACCGGGGCAGGACGTACGGGTACTTGGTTCGCCGTCGAGCAAAGTGGTGTTGCCCCTGACATGATCACCATGGCCAAGTCAATGGCGGGTGGCTTCCCGATTTCCGCCGTTGTGGGACGAGCCGAGGTGATGGACGCGCCAGCACCTGGCGGACTTGGTGGCACCTATGCCGGTAGCCCCATGGCCTGCGCTGCAGCCTTGGCCGTCATGGAGGTGTTCGAAAAAGAAAACCTGCTGCAACGCAGCGTCGACGTGGGGCAGCGCCTGACACAAGGGCTGCGCGTCCTGGCACAGCGGCACCGCTGCATTGGTGACGTGCGAGGACTGGGTGCCATGGTGGCCATCGAGCTTTTCAAGAACGGGGACATCAAGCAACCCGACGCCGACCTGGCCAAACGCATCGCCGTAGAAGCAGCCGCACGTGGCCTGATTCTGCTGACTTGCGGCACCTACGGCAACGTGATTCGTATCCTGGTGCCACTCACCGCCAGTGATGCGGTGCTGGATGAAGGCATGAACATACTGGCGACCAGCATGGACGCAGTGGCATGATGCTTGCGTGACACCACCGACCGTTATTTCGACTTTCAAACGATGACCCAGACATCCGCACTCGTCAGTTTTGCCGGCGTTCAAAAGACCTATGACGGTAAAAGCCTGGTCGTGCGGGACCTCAATCTGGACATCCGTCAGGGTGAATTCTTGTCACTGCTGGGTCCTTCGGGTTCCGGCAAAACCACCACGCTAATGATGTTGGCGGGCTTTGAGTCCCCCACGGCCGGCGAAATTTTTTTGAGCGGCGTCCCGATTACCCGTACGCCCCCGCACAAGCGCAACTTTGGCATGGTGTTTCAAAACTATGCGTTGTTTCCGCACATGACAGTGGCAGACAACATTGCCTATCCCCTGACGGTGCGCAAATTGTCTGCAGCCGAATGCAAAGCCAAGGTCGCCCGTGCCTTGGAGATGGTGCAGCTGGGCCCCATGGGAGACCGTTACCCATCGCAGCTGTCTGGTGGGCAGCAGCAACGCGTGGCGTTGGCGCGAGCCCTGGTGTTCGATCCTCAGCTGGTCTTGATGGATGAGCCCCTGGGCGCTCTCGACAAGCAGCTGCGTGAGCACATGCAGATCGAGCTGAAAGCCCTGCATCGGAGCTTGGGTGTGACCTTTGTGTACGTGACACATGACCAGACGGAAGCCCTCACCATGTCGGACCGGGTCGCCGTGTTCAACGACGGCGCCATCCAGCAGATCGACACGGTGGACAAGCTCTACGAAACACCAGCTAACCGCTTTGTCGCGGGCTTTGTGGGAGACAGCACGGTACTGCATGGCAAGGTCAGCCATAGCGACGACGATCACTGCCATGTGCAGCTTCCCGATGGCACTGAGCTACGTGGCATCAATGTGAATGGCGCCAGAGTCGGCGAAGCGATCCACTGTGGCGTGAGGCCCGAGCGCCTGCAACTGGCCACCGAGTCGGAGGCCAACAGCTTTGAAGCCTCGGTAGCCGACCTGATGTACTTTGGTGATCACCTTAGGCTGCGCTGCCAGATGGACGGACAGCCCGACGCCACCATCAAACTGCCTCTGGCCCAGCAAAACGTCCCCCTTAACGGGCAGCGCATCCGAGTGCGCGCCCCCCAAGAACACCTGCGTGTGTACCGCTGACCCCAGCGCTTTCTACTTCCACTCCATTACTACTAGGA
>JBJOJH010000331.1:0-7762 GCA_046046715.1 Pseudomonadota bacterium
GTGCTCGAGCTGGCTCAGGAGCGTCAGCGTTGGCGCGAGTCCCAACGCCGGTCTACGGAGCCAGGGGGGCGTGAACTGCCAGCCAGGGATGCACTCGGCGCGATCGTGGAGGGCTTGCGCGGTGTGCTCTTCCCCATGCGTCTGGGTCCGGCCGATTTGCGCCAGGAAAGCGAAGACTTCTATGTTGGACACACGCTGGACAGCGTGTTGCATGCTCTGCTGGCGCAAGTTCAACTGGAGTTGCGTTACGTCGCCCGGCATCAGGAGGCGGGCACCATTGCGGGGCCAGATGAACGTGCCATCCACATCGTGCGTGAGTTTTCCCACTCCTTGCCACGGATTCGAGCCTTGCTCGACAGCGATGTGCTTGCTGCCTTCGAGGGTGATCCTGCAGCACGCAGCGTGGATGAAGTGCTGCTGTGCTATCCCGGCATATTGGCCATGATCCATCACCGTGTGGCCCATCGTCTGTATCAGCTGGGTGTGCCCCTGCTGGCCCGCATCGTGGCGGAGCTGGCACATGGGCAGACCGGTATCGACATTCACCCGGGTGCGTCCATCGATGCAGGATTTTTTATTGATCACGGCACGGGTGTCGTGATCGGGGAAACGGCAGTCATCGGCAAACGGGTACGGGTTTATCAGGCGGTAACGCTGGGTGCCAAGAGTTTCCCCACCGATGACGCAGGCCATCCGCTCAAGGGCTTGCCCAGACATCCTGTGGTGGAGGATGACGTGGTCATCTACGCCGGTGCGACGGTCTTGGGGCGTGTCACCCTGGGGCGTGGCGCCAGCATTGGCGGCAACGTCTGGGTCACCCACGATGTGGCCGCTGGGGCACACATCACGCAGGCCCGATCCCTCAACAATGTGACGGCCTGATGACCCATTTCATCAGCAGTTTTGGCACCGCCGTACGCCAGCTACGTGAGCACCAAGGCTGGTCCCAGGAGATGCTGGCGCAGCAGGCCGAACTCAACCGCTCTTATGTCGGCGAGCTGGAAAGGGGGCAGGCCATCCCATCCTTGCTGACCCTGCGAAAGCTGGCCACGGCATTCGGCATCAGTCCTGCAAAGCTGATGTCGCACGTGGAACGCATCGAACAAACCCGACTGGTGCGGGGCATCGAATTGACGGCTATAGCATGTTGATAGATGACCCCGTGGATCAGAAACTCAATTTTTTAACCTGCTACGGAGTCTTCAATGACGGATACCTCCCCCTCACAAGTGGCGCTGAGCGATAGCGCTGCCCGCCAGCTTGCGAATGCGACTAAAACAGTTCCCATCCTCTCGACCATCACGCCACGCTGGCTGACGCACCTGCTGCAATGGTCGCCGGTGGAGGCCGGTATCTACCGCCTCAACAAGGTCAAGAACCCTGAAGACGTGCTGGTGGCCTGCGCCAAGCGCGACGAGTCTGAGCTGCCGCAAACCTTTGTGGACTATGAAGACCAGCCCCGCGAGTATTTCCTGAATGCCGTGTCCACGGTGCTGGACGTTCACACTCGTGTGAGCGACCTCTACAGCAGCCCGCACGACCAGATTAGGGAGCAGCTGCGCCTGACGATCGAAACGATCAAGGAAAAGCAGGAGAGCGAGCTGATCAACAACCCCGACTACGGTCTGCTGGCCAGCGTGCACCCGGATCAGGTGATCTACCCCTTGACCGGTGCACCCACACCCGATGACCTGGACGAGTTGCTGACCAAGGTCTGGAAAGAGCCTGCCTTCTTCCTGACCCACCCGCTGGCGATTGCCGCCTTTGGCCGAGAGTGCACCCGCCGAGGCGTGCCGCCACCCACGGTGAGCCTGTTCGGTTCGCAGTTCCTGACCTGGCGCGGCATCCCCTTGATCCCCAGCGACAAGGTGCCGGTGGCCGATGGCAAGACCAAGATTTTGCTGCTGCGCGTGGGCGAAAAGCGCCAGGGCGTGGTGGGTGTGTACCAGCCCGGGCTGGCGGGCGAGCAAAGCCCCGGCCTGTCGGTACGCTTCATGGGCATCAACCGCAGCGCGATTGCGTCTTATCTGATCAGCCTGTATTGCTCGCTGGTGGTGCAGTCGGATGACGCACTGGCCGTTTTGGAAGATGTTGAGATTGGCAAGTTCCATGAGTATCCAGACACCTACAAGTGAGGTGCGCGATCAAATGTCGTTGCCATCCTCTCCGCTGGATGTGGGCGCGCTGGCCCAACTGGCCGGGCAGTTTTTTGCTGCACTGCCGGGGCAACTGCCTGAGCCCACGGCCACGCCTGCTTTGGGTGGTGTCCCCGCACCCGTGAGCGTATTGCCTGCAGGCAGCTCGCTTGGCCCGTTAGCCAACGGGCCTCAGTTGCCTGGCACCATTGCCCCCGGTAGCAATGCCGCGCCGCAGTCGCCGCAAAGCGTGCTCAACCTTGGGGCCTCCACCCCCTCGTTGTTGCCGCATTCGGCTGCGCCTAACGGTGTGCCGGACCATGCCTCCATCGTGCCGCCTGCAGTCGATGGCCGTGTGGGCAGTGGCTCGCTCGGGGTGCCGCAAGCCTATGCGCCTGCGTTACCGCAGGTCTCGGGCGTCTCGCCAGAGCGTGCGCCTTTGCCGTCGACGCCGTATTACTTTCTCGGCGAAGCCAGTGGCTACCCGGCCACCTTGCAGCACTTCGAGGTGCCGCGTGAAGACCGTGTGTCAGCGCAGTCGTTTGGCTTGCCCGGTGCCGATGACCTGCGGGCCTTGCTCGTAAGCGACCACCCACGCACCCACGCCAAACCCGTAGCTGCGCCAACATCCATCAGTGCTTTGCCGCCATCGGGTTATTACTTTGCACAGCCCGACCGCCAGCCCCACGGCTTTGGCGAGCGGGCGCCGCACAGCGAGGCTCCGCTCGCAGCGCCGTTCGATGTGCATGCGGTACGTCGCGATTTTCCGATCTTGCAAGAGCGGGTGAATGGCAAGCAGCTGGTCTGGTTTGACAACGCAGCCACCACGCATAAGCCGCAGTCGGTGATCGACCGCATCGCTTACTTCTATGCCCACGAGAACTCGAACATTCACCGTGCGGCACACGAGCTGGCGGCGCGTGCGACCGATGCTTACGAGGGCGCCCGCGAGAAGGTGCGTGTGTTTTTGGGCGCGGCCAGCACCGAAGAGATCATCTTCGTGCGCGGTGCGACCGAGGCCATCAATCTGGTGGCCAAGACCTGGGGTGCGCAGAACGTGGGCGAGGGCGACGAGATCATCGTCTCCAACCTGGAGCACCACGCCAACATCGTGCCTTGGCAACAGTTGGCGGCCGCCAAAGGGGCCAAGCTGCGCGTGATCCCGGTGGACGACACGGGCCAGGTGTTGCTGAGCGAATACGCCAAGTTGCTCAACCCGCGCACCAAGATCGTGTCGGTCACACAGGTGTCCAACGCGCTGGGCACGGTGACACCGGTCAAGGAAATCGTGGCCATGGCGCACGCCGCAGGGGCTGTGGCGCTGGTTGACGGTGCCCAGTCGGTGAGCCACATGCGGGTGAATGTGCAGGAGATCGGGGCGGACTTCTTTGTTTTCTCGGGTCACAAGGTGTTTGGCCCCACCGGCATCGGGGTGGTCTATGGCCGCCGCGCCCTGCTGGACCAGATGCCGCCCTGGCAGGTCGGGGGGAACATGATCGCTGACGTGACCTTTGAGCGAACGGTGTTCCAGCCCCCGCCCAACAAATTCGAGGCGGGCACTGGGAACATCGCCGACGCCGTGGGCTTGGGCGCTGCCGTTGACTACGTGCAGCGCATCGGCATGGAGAACATTGCACGTTACGAGCACGACCTGCTGGCCTATGCCACGCACCATCTCAAGCCCATCCCAGGGGTGCGGCTGATCGGCACAGCGCATGAGAAAGCCAGTGTGCTGTCTTTCGTGCTCAAGGGTTACACCACCGAAGAAGTGGGTAAGGCCTTGAACGAGGAGGGTATTGCGGTGCGTACCGGTCACCATTGCGCGCAGCCGATCCTGCGCCGCTTTGGCGTCGAGACCACGGTGCGGCCTTCACTGGCGTTCTACAACACTTGTGAGGAAGTGGATCGGATGATCGCGGTCGTACGCCGGCTTGCTCAGGCACGCGCCTGAGTCTGTGCCCGAGCCAATTCACCCGGTTGTGGCCCATGCAGCTTGGGCCGCGACCGGGTGAATGTCAGTAGAACGGCCGGTCACCCAGTATGGTGGCCCGGTGCATGACCCGGCGATGGGGCAGGTAGTCCGCTGTCGCGTAGTGCAACGTCAGACGGTTGTCCCAAAAAGCAAAGTCATTGGGCTTCCAGCGCCAGCGTACGGTGAATTCTGGCCTGGCCAGATGATCTGTGAGTAGCTTGAGAACGGCTTCACTTTCCTTGGCGCTGAGTTCGTGGATGCGGGTGGTGAACCCTTCGCTGATAAACAGGCCTTTGCGGCCACTGACAGGATGTGTACGCACCACCGGGTGGGTTACGGGTGGATTGTTCAATTTGCCGGCCTCCCAACGGGTGCGCTCCTCGGGCGTGCGCGCAAATCGGTGGGCCGGGAAGGACTTGATCATGTCGTGCTCCGCCGTCAGACCAGCCAGCAGACGCTGAAAAGGCTCAGACAGCGCCTCATAGGCTGCAATCCCGCTGGACCACAAGGTGTCTCCGCCTGAGGGAGGCAGTTGTTTGGCTGACAGCAGCGCGCCCATGGGCGGATCCTGGATAAAGGTGACGTCGGTGTGCCAGTTATCGTTGTCGGGCAGGTTGGCGGTGCTGGTGTCCAACACAATGATTTCAGGAACTTCTGCCACGTGGGGGTAAATCGGGTGGATGTGGAGTCGCCCAAATCTTGCTGCCAGGTCACGCTGCTGCGCGGGCGTGATGGGCTGGTCTTCGAAGAAGAGCACATGGTGCTTTAGCAAGGCAGCCAGCAGTTCGTCGCGTGTGGCATCGCTGAGAGGCTGTGCCAATGTGATGCCGGAGACCTTCGCGCCTATGGCCGGGCCTAGTGCTTGAATATTCAGTGTCATAGTGTTGCAAGTGAAGTAAAAAATCAGCCCCGTCCCTTCCAGGGCACCCAACGCTTTTCAAGGGCTCGCATCAGAAAGTCGCCGGCATAAGCCAAGGCGCCGATCACGAGGATGCCCATCACCACGATGTCGCTGCGCAGGAAGTTCGAGGCGTTCAAAACCATTTGTCCCAGACCGGAAGAGGCCGCCACCATTTCTGCAGCAACCAGGGTGGTCCAGCCAAAACCCAGGGCGATGCGCATGCCCACCAGAATCTCGGGCAGCGCAGCTGGAAGGTAGACATGCCAGACGACTTGCCAGCGGTTGGCGCCCATCGAGTACGCGGCATGAATTTGCTCTTGGCTTGCGCTGCGTATGCCTGCACGCGCAGACAGCGCCAGGGGGGCGAAGCAACCCAGGTAAATCAGCAGAACCTTGGGCCACTCATCGATTCCCAACCAGATGATGATCAACGGCAGGTAGGCCAAAGGCGGTAGTGGTCTGTAAAACTCGAGCGGTGGATCAAAAATACCTCGAACAATGCGCGACAAGCCCATGGCGATGCCCAGGGGGATGGCGGTGATGCAGGCGAGCAAGAAGGCCAGTCCGACCCTCAGTCCGCTCGCGCTCAAATGGTGCCAAAGCGGCTGGTCGTTGGCTTGCCCCGTGGCGTAAGCCACAAACTGTTGCCATACAGCACTTGGCGATGGCAGGAACAAGGGTTTGATCCAGCCGAACTCGGTGACCACCCACCAGGTCACCACTAGGCTTGCCACTGTCAGGGCGCTGATCCAGGCGCTGCTGCCATCCTCGACAGCGCGAAATGCGCTGAGGCGCTCAGGCTGGGCTTGGATCCTGGCACGTGTCACCGCTTGACCTTGGGGCGTCGTAAACCCATAGATGCCGGTGGTGTCAGGCATGGCTGGCCTCCCTGTGGTGAATCAGAGCGAGAACTTCCTCGCGCAGCTCGATGAAACCTGGCTGCGATTTCACGGCGCGAGCATTCCCTTCACTTAAGAATTGCCTTGAAAAAGGCAGGTCTTCGTAAACCCGAGCCACGCTGCCTGGGTGGGGCGTCATGACCACCAGCCGGGTCGCCAGAAACAGCGCTTCTTCGACCGAGTGGGTGATGAAGAAGACCATCTTGGACGTTGTTGCCCAGACCTTCAACAGCGTTTCCTGAACGCTCTCTCGTGTGAAGGCATCAAGTGCACCCAGGGGCTCATCCATCAGCAGCAGCGCAGGGTCACTGGCCAGTGCCCGGGCAATACCGACCCGTTGCTGCATGCCGCCGGACAGTTCCCAGATGGCCCGATCCCCCTGACCCTGTAGGCCAACGAGGGCGAGTTTTTCGTCGGCCATCTGACGACGCACATCACGTGCTTGACCGCTTAACCTGAGTGGCAGCGCCACGTTGTCACGCACATTTAGCCAGGGCATCAAGGCATGTTTCTGAAAGACGACGCCGCGCTCGGCACCGGGCCCAGTGACAGGCCGGCCGTCCAGCAGGATGTCGCCAGAGGAGGGTGGCAAAAAACCAGCCATGCAATTCAGCAAGGTAGTCTTGCCGCAACCCGACGCCCCCAGGGCCACCACAAAATCGCGGTCCTGGATGCGCAGGTTGACGTTCTGGAGCGCTGGCACAGTGCCGCGACCCGCTGCAAATCGCACTGTCAGGTGTCGTATGTCTAGCGTGGGCACTGGCTGCTCCTGACTTACTGGCCCAAGGCCTTGCGCACGTACTGGGTGGTCACGAAGGCGCCGTAATCAGCTTTCACTTCCTGTATCCGGCCCTGCTCCTTGAGGAAGACAGCGGTGTTGGTCAGCGCCTTTGCGGCACCACCGCCCAGCCAGGCGGGGGACAACTGCTCTTGTAGTGTGGGGAAGCGGTACAGCGAGATGGCTGCGGGCACATCTTTGGGATCGGCTTTGCTCCACTTGGCAATTGCTTTGACCTGAGGGCTGTCTGCTGTCCACTTGGCGCCCGACTTGCGGTAATCGTCATCGGCCTTGGCCAGAGCCTTTACCAGGGCCACCAGAAAGCCCTCGTTGTCGGCAGCCCACTTGGCGTTGACCACCAGACCATCAAAGGTGGGGTGCCCTTTTTTGCCGATGCTGCCTGAGGTGGCCAGGACTTTGCCGTTGGCCTTGGCTTTGGACAGGACGGGATCCCAGATGAAGGTGGCGTCGATATCACCACGTTCCCATGCAGCGCCGATTTCAGGCGGACGCAGATTGACGACGTTGACATCTTTGGGGTCCACGCCTTCCAGCTTCAGACCGACCAGCAATTGGTAGTGGGCCGTCGAGACGAAGGGGGTGGCGACTTTCTTGCCTTTCAGGTCTTTCCAGCTCTGGATGCCGGAACCATTGCGTGTGACCAGCGCTTCGGCATCGGCAATGTCATCCAGAATCCAGAAGAGTTTGATGTCCTGGCCCTGGCTTGCCGCAGCAGCCACGGGGCTGGAGCCAGCTTCGCCGATCTGGACATCACCAGACGACAGGGCGCGGATCACGTCACCACCGCCGCCAAATTGGCGCCAGTTGATCTTGTAGCCGGTCGTCTTTTCGAGTTCACCGGATTCGATCACGGTGCGCAGGGGAACCAGCATGTCCTGGTAGGCGAAGGTCACTTCCTTGGTTTGCGCCCAAAGCGCTGAAGAAATGAGCAAGCTAGCGGTTGCCAGCAGTCGTGGCAGCGATGAGAAAGATGTCATTGCATGGATTCCATTGAAATAAAGGAGCCCGAATCCTAAAAACCGCGGCACCAAAGTTCAACGATTCATATCGCGGAAC
>JBJOJH010000332.1:0-7599 GCA_046046715.1 Pseudomonadota bacterium
CACTGGCGCCAAGCCACGCGTCCAGTTGCGTTGCATCGACAGGCGGGGGGATGCGATGGGTCGGCACATCGGATCCAAAAGTATTGCGGGGCCCAGACAAAATCACCAGGATCAACAGCAAAACCGCTGCGCTCAGCCCAAAGAGCAGGCGACGGCGCCAGCGGGGTTTTGTATGCAGGTTCAGCGATCTCATAGCACCACCGGCTCCGGCTCCAGTCGTATGCCAAAGCGCTCGTAGACGCTGGTCTGGATGGCTTTAGCCAGCGTCATGACTTCTCCGCCAGTCGCCCCATCGCTGCCATCGGGCTGACGCCCACCCCGATTAACCAGCACCAGCGCCTGCTTCTCATACACACCCGCTTGGCCCACGCTCTTGCCTTTCCAGCCACAGGCGTCGATCAACCAGCCTGCGGCCAACTTGACCTGCCCATCGTCCAGCAGGTAATGCACGATGCCGGGCTCGCGGGCAATGATGTCCTCGCACTGATGGGCCGACACCGTCGGATTCTTGAAAAAGCTGCCCGCATTGCCGATGACATCGGGATCGGGCAACTTGGCGCGGCGTATGTCGCAGACCCAGTCATAAATCTGGCGCGCAGTCGGTGTCTGCACACCCGTCTGCGCCATTTTTTTCTCCAGGTCGGCGTAGCCTAGTACCGGCTTCCAGGGTTTGGGTAAACGCAGACGCACACGCACAATCACCGCTCGGCCTGCCAGGCCCAGCCCAATGGCACCGCCAGGGCTCACTGCAGGAGCCGGCACATGCTTGAAGACTGAATCCCGGTAGCCAAACGAACACTGCGCCGCATTCAAGGTCAACATGTGCCCGGTTTGCAGGTCAAAGGCATCCAGCGACTCAAAGCGGTCTTGCAACTCCACGCCGTAGGCACCGATGTTTTGCACGGGCGAGGCGCCCACCGTGCCGGGGATCAACGCCATGTTCTCCAAGCCAAAGTAGCCCTGCTCCACCGTCCAGCGTACCAATTGGTGCCAGGATTCGCCCGCGCCAGCTTCCACAATGTAGGCCTTGTCGGTTTCCTCCAGCAGGCGCATGCCCTTGACTTCCATCTTCAAGACCAGGGGCTTGACGTCGCCGGTCAGCACAATGTTGCTGCCGCCGCCCAGCACAAACTTGTCTTGTACCGCCAGAGCGGGGTCAGTCATCACATCCTGCAGGTCTTGAAGGCTGTGCACCCTCACCAGTTGCTGGGCCTTGGCCACGATATTGAAGGTGTTGCAGGCCTGCAGGGGAACATTTTTCTCGACTAACATGCCAGGATTGTCGCATCGGGTCCGCGTAAGCCCCTTGCGTCGGACCGGTGAACGGGGGTCCTTTACACAAGGCTGGCCAGCCCCACCGAGCCAGCAGCTTCTATTTTGAGAGTCCAGTTCATGCCTTCATTTGACACAGTGTGCGAAGCCAATTTGGTTGAAGTCAAAAATGCGGTCGAAAACACCGCCAAGGAAATCGCCACACGCTTTGACTTCAAGGGCACGGCCGCCGCCATCGACATCAAGGACAAGGAAATCACCCTGATAGGAGACGCGGAATTCCAGCTCACGCAGATCGAAGACATCCTGCGCAACAAACTCACCAAGCGTGGCGTGGACGTGCGTTTTCTCGACCTGGGTGATGTACAAAAAATGGGCGGGGACAAGGTCAAGCAGCCCATCAAGGTCAAAAACGGCATCGAGGCCGAGCTGGGCAAAAAAATCCAGCGCCTCATCAAGGACAGCAAGCTCAAGGTGCAGGCCTCGATTCAGGGCGATGCCGTGCGTGTCAATGGCGCCAAGCGTGACGACCTGCAAGCGGCCATGGCCCTGCTGCGCAAGGACATCACCGATGTTCCCCTGAGTTTCGACAACTTCCGCGACTGACCGCGCGGTTCGGCAGTACAAAATGGCCAGCACCATGGTGGTACAGGACGAAAACGAGTACGAGGACTTGCTCAGCCTGTGGTCTGACCTCGAGTCGGGCCTGGGGGTGATCCTCAGCAGCCCGTCGAGTTGCCAGGAATTCAAGGATCGGGTCGAGCAATACGACCGCTGGCTCTCGGACCTGCTGGCCAAGGACACCGACCTGGGCCTGTATCTGCTGTTTCAATTGGCCATCAACTCCCCGGTAGGCTACAGCGCATCGCACGCGCTGGTCTGCGCTGTGCTGTGCCATCTCATTTCCGCAGAGCTGAGCTTGCCTCAGGGCGAGCGAGACAGCCTGGTCAGGGCAGCGCTGACCATGAACATCGGCATGACAACCCTGCAGGATGTGCTGGCCGATCAGGTCGAAAAACCCAGCGCCGAGCAGCAACTCGTGATTCGCTCCCACCCCATGACGGGCGGGCTGATGCTCAATCAACTTGGCGTTGCCGATGCCTTGTGGCTGGATATCGTTTCGCGCCATCACGACGAAGGCGTCAAGATCGCGCTTCGGGAACTGCCTGCCGCCGCACGCCTGAGCCAGGTGCTGCGGCTGGTGGATCGGTATGCCGCCATGATCAGCCCACGCAAGTCCCGTTCAGGCCGAACAGCCGCCGACTCGGCACGATCGATCTTCGACAGCCCGGACCCCCAAAACGATGAGGTGGCGCAAGCCCTGCTCAATGTAGTTGGCATGTCCCCGCCCGGCACCTACGTGCAGCTTGACAGCGAAGAAGTGGCGGTGGTCATGCGGCGTTCCCGAGTAGCCAACCAGCCCCACGTGGCAGTGGTGGTCAATGATCAAGGCAACTTCATGCGACAGCCCCGCCTGCATCGCACGGCGCAGGGTGGCGCTGCCATCCGTTCAGCCCTGCCTGCATCGGCCGTGAGCGAACCCATCAACCACTACCGCATCCTGCAGCTGGGAGAATACGCCGCTCAGGCAGACTGATACCAGCCCAGGCGTCAGCCTTTTTTCTGACCCAGGCGCGACTCGGTGCCTTTAGCCAAACGGCCTATGTTGGCCGCGTGCCTCCACACCAGCAAAAAGGCCATCACCGACATGCTGAGCAAAATGCTCTTGTCCAGGTACCAGGCCACGCCGGAGCCAAAAAGGTAATAAGCGGGCGCGAATAAGGCCGCGACCAGGGAGGCCAGGGACGAATAGCGGAAGAAATACGCGACGATGACCCAGGTGACACAAGTGGCCAGGCCCAGCACACCGCTGAAACCAAGAATCACCCCCAGTGCCGTGGCCACACCCTTGCCACCCTGAAAACGGAAAAACACCGGAAACAAGTGCCCCAAAAAGGCAGCCAATCCCACAGCCGCAACAGTGCCATCCCCCAGACCCAGGGACGGGCCATACATCTTGACGAGTACCACCGGTAGCCAGCCCTTCACACCGTCAAGCAGCAGCGTAGCGATGGCTGCCTTTTTGCTGCCGGAGCGCAGCACATTGGTCGCGCCCGGATTTTTACTGCCAAAGGTGCGCGGGTCGCTCAGGCCCATGGCACGGCTCACGATCACGGCAAACGACAGCGAGCCTGCGAGATAGGCCGCCAGAGTGGCCAAAAGGGGCAACAGTGTGGTCATGATGGTCACGTGTTTCTCCAGCTCAAAACCATCAAATGGCGGGATCGCGCAGGTCCCAGCGCACGGCATCCAGCTCGGCCTGCACCTCGGGCGTGAGTTCAATGCCCCAGGCATCGATGCATTCATCCAGCTGCGCCACTGTGGTCACCCCTAATATGGTGCTGGCCACGCGCCAGTTGCCATAACAAAACGCCAGCGCCAGTTGCGTGGGCGTGAGCTCGTAGCGGCTGGCGATCTCGTTGTAGCGGCGGGCCGCCTTGAGAGCGTCCTCACGGCCCCAGCGCTGTTTTTGCATGGATTCAAAAATGCTCATGCGCCCGCGCGGGGCCTCAGGGCTAGTGAAACCCGTTTGGTCGTACTTGCCCGTCAGCAAACCAAAACCCAGGGGTGAATAGGCCAACAAACCCACTTTTTGGCGGTAAAGCACCTCATCGAGCCCGTTGTCCACGGCCCGGTTGATCAGACAATACGGGTTTTGAACGGTAGCCACGCGCGGCAGTCCGTGCTGCTCGGCCAAACGCACAAACTCCATCACGCCATAGGGCGACTCATTGGACAAACCGATCTCGCGGACCTTGCCGGCGCGCACCAGCCGAGCCAGGCCTTCGAGCTGCTCGTGAATGCTGGAGATATCGGTGCGGTCCTTGGAGGGCTCGAAGTATTGATTGCCGAAGGCAGGCACGTGGCGCACTGGCCAGTGAATCTGGTACAGATCGATCACATCGGTCTGCAGGCGGCGCAGGCTGTCTTCGCAGGCACCCACAATGTCATCGGCCGTGAGGTTATGACCGCCACCGCGCACCCAGTCCAGCCCGCGGGACGGTCCAGCCACCTTGCTGGCCACGGTCCATTTCTGGCGAACACCGGGATTGCGGGCAAAGTAGTTGCCTATGATGGTTTCTGTGGAGCCAAAAGTGGCCGCGCGGGTGGGCACCGAATACATTTCGGCCGTGTCCAAAAAGTCCACGCCGCGCTCCAGCGAGCGGGCCAGAATGGCATGCGCATCGGCTTCGTTGACCTGCTCGCCAAAGGTCATGGTGCCCAGGCAAATCGGCGTCACTTCGAGTTGGCTCAGGCCTAGTTTGATTTTTTTCATAGCAGTTGTGGGGTCGCTCAGTTCAAGACGTCAAGTTTACGGGCCCGAGTCTCTTCCTCCAGCCGTAAGACCCTGCGCTGCACCTTGCCGGTCGTGGTCATGGGCAACTGGTCGATGAACTCGATTTCTTTGGGATATTCGTAGGGGGCGAGCTGGCCTTTCACATGGGCCTGCAGCCCAGCCACCAGCGCCTGATCAAAGTCTGCGGGTCCAGCAGCAAGCGATCTCTTCAGGGCAAAGTCAGTCGACAGCACCACATAGGCCTTGACCAGCGCGCCACGCTCGCGGTCCGGTTTGGGCACCACGGCAGCATTGGCAACAGCCGGGTGCTTGACCAGGCAGTTTTCAATTTCGCCGGGGCCGATGCGGTAACCGGCCGACTTGAATACATCGTCCGCCCGGCCCTGGTACCACAGGTAGCCGTCGGCATCGCGCACCGCCATATCGCCCGTGCGGCACCAGTCACCGGTGAATTTGGCCAGAGTGGCGGCGTCGTTGTGCCAATAACCCAGGAAGAAAATCGGGTCCGGGCCGCCATGCACATCCCGGCGATTCACGGCCACATCGCCGGGCACGCCGACCGGGCATTCGTTGCCGGCCTCGTCGATGACCTGCACCCAGTGTCCGGGATAGGCCTTGCCCATGCTGCCGGGTCGGGCAGGCCAGCCCACGCTGTCACTCGCCCCGGCAAGCTTCGTGGGCGCACAGTTACCCACGATGTAGTTGATCTCGGTTTGGCCAAACATCTCGTTGACGGTCACGTCCAACTGGCTCTGGCAATAGGCAAACACGGCATCACCCACCGACTCACCTGCACTCATGATGGCTTGCAGCTTCAGCTTGAAGTGCTGGCGCGGCTGCGGGTAGGCCTTCATCATGGCTTTCAGGGCGGTAGGAAACAAAAATGTGTGCGTCACCCCGTGCGTCTGCATCAAGCTAAAAGCCAGCTCGGGGCTGAAGCGGCCGCCATAGGCCACGATCGGTCGGCCAAAAAACAGCGTAGGCAACAAGGCGTCCATCAGGCCACCGGTCCAGGCCCAGTCTGCTGGCGACCACAAGACAGCTTGCGAATCGGTGCGAGGCTGCAGGGGATCGTCGAGCAAGGTGGCATCAAACCCGAACCAGTTCTGGCTGCAAAGAAAGCCGGTCAAATTACCGATCAGGGCGCGATGCGGAATCAGCGCTCCCTTGGGCTGGCCGGTGGTGCCACTGGTGTAAATCAACACAGCAGGGTCATCGGCCCGGGTTGAGACAGGCTCAAAAACCGCTGGCTGCGCCGCCAAGGCTTGGGTGTAGTCCAGGTCAGCTAGTGCGGCGGCACCGCCCACGCCCAGCAGGCAGCGCAGGTCTCGGCATTCGGCGCGTATCGATTGCACGTTTGTCACGCTCGACTCGTCGACCAAGGCCAGGCGCGCCCCGCTGTCCTGCAGCCTGAAAGCCAGCGCATCGGGCCCGAACAGCATCGACAGCGGCATGGCAACCGCGCCAATCTGCAGCACCGCCATGTAAGCCACCGCTGTTTCAAAGCGTTGCGGCATGACGATGGCGACACGCTCGCCTGGCTGCACGCCCTGCGAACGCAGCACATGAGCCAGTCGATTGGCTTGCTCTTGCAGCTGGGCATAGCTGTGGCTTTGGCCCTGAGACTGCGATGACAACTCAGCAGCTGGCGCGTGCTCGATGACAGCAGTCCGGTGGCTGGCGTCGGCTCGAACCGCCCAGCGCCGGCAACAAAACTGGGCCATGTTGAAAAACTCCGGCACCCGCCAGCGAAACCGGCTATGCAGCTCGGCATAACGATCTGAAGAGCCGTCGGTACCGGGGTCTGGGTGGCTCTGGGCAAGGTATTCGTTACGTATCATGACGCGAATGTACCAAGTCAAACACCCTTCCCGCAGTGTATTCGTGCCCGTTCGGGGCCTGCAGTACCACGTCCGCATTTGGGGGCAAACCCACCCTACCCTGCCACCGTTGGTGATGCTGCATGGCTGGATGGATGTCGCCGCGTCTTTTCAGTTTGTGGTGGATGCGCTGCAAGCTGGCCGGCAGGTGATTGCCCCGGACTGGCGGGGTTTTGGACTCACCCGCAGCGCCCAGCCCAACACAGCGCCCCTGGCCGAGAGCTTCTGGCATCCCGATTACCTGGCTGATCTGGAGGTGCTGCTGGATCACTTTGTGCCGGGCCAAGTCATAGACCTGCTCGGCCACAGCATGGGGGGCAACATCGCCATGGTGTACGCCGGTGTGCGGCCCGAACGCGTGCGCCGCCTGATCAACCTGGAAGGCTTTGGCCTGCCGCAATCGCGTCCCTCGCAAGCGCCAGGCCGCATGGCCAAGTGGCTGGATGACGTCAAGGCAGCCCGACGGGGCGAGATGGCGCTGAAGTCTTATGACGCGCTCGACGGCGTGGTGGGGCGCTTGCTCAAGACCAACCCACGCCTGGGCACCAACAAGGCCACCTGGCTGGCGCAACACTGGGCACGCCAGGACGAAACGGGCCGCTGGACGGTACTGGGCGAGGCCGGCCACAAGGTGACCAACGCCTATCTCTACCGGGTGGACGAAACCCTGCAAATTCACCAGCGCATCACCGCGCCCGTGTTGGTGGTAGAGGCCGGCGAGAACGAGATGAACCAGTGGTGGCAAGCCAGCTACACCCTGGACGAATTTCACGAGCGGCTCAAGGTGATTGCGCAGCTTGAACGAAAAGTCGTGGCCGGTGCCGGGCACATGCTGCACCATGACCAGCCCGAGGCGGTGGCACAGCTGATTGAAAACTTTCTTGCATGAGAAAATGCGGGGTTATTCCAGAACATCAGAACAGGACCCCCTCATGGACGCAGAACACATCAACACCATCGGTACCCAGCTGGCTGACCTGAGCGCCCGAACCCTCGATTTACGGGGGTATCTTTGACTACGATGCCAAAGCTGAACGCCTGAGAACCGTCAACGCCTCACTGGAAGACCCCACAGTCTGGAACGACCCG
>JBJOJH010000333.1:0-4063 GCA_046046715.1 Pseudomonadota bacterium
GAGACGAACTGTGAAACCGACTTTGTGACCAAGAACGACAGCTTCCTGGCTTTGGCCAACGCGGCTGTTCAGCTGATTGCAAAATCCAATCCTGCTGACATTGATGCCCTGGGTGCGCTGCCGTACAGCCAGGATGGATTCGGTCCGACGGTAGAGGACGTTCGCAAGGGTCTGATTGGCAAAATTGGCGAGAACATGAGCTTCCGTCGCTTCAAGCGTTTTGCATCGGGTGCCAAGCTCGCTTCCTACCTGCACGGGACCCGTATTGGCGTCGTGGTGGAATTTGATGGCGTTGACACTGCCGCCAAGGATGTGGCTATGCATATTGCCGCTATGAAGCCCGTTGCACTGTCGAGTGCTGATGTGCCTGCTGAACTGGTCGCCCGCGAGCGCTCGGTTGCCGAGGCCAAGGCTGCAGAGGACAAGGCCAAGGCTTTGGCCGAAGGCAAGCCCGTGCAGTCTGATGAAATCGTGGCAAAGCGTGTCGAAGGCGGCGTTCAAAAGTACCTGAAGGAAGTCTCGTTGTTCAATCAGGCGTTTGTAAAGAATGACAAGCAAACGGTTGAGCAGATGCTGAAAGCTGCTGGCACCACGGTCAAGGGCTTCACCCTTTACGTGGTTGGCGAAGGCATCGAGAAAAAAGTGGACGACTTTGCCGCTGAAGTCGCCGCTCAGGTCGCAGCAGCCAAGCAAGCCGGCTAAAGTGCAGGACCGGCTGGGACTCCGGCCGTATCAGTTCAACCTCACCCATCCCAGCCAGGAGCTCGAATGTCAGAACCCAAACCAGCTTACACGCGGATTTTGTTAAAACTTTCCGGCGAGGCGCTGATGGGCGATGACTCGTTTGGTATCAATCGCGACACCATCGTGCGTATGGTGGATGAGGTGGTTGAAATCAAGCGTTTGGGGGTCGAAGTAGCGGTGGTCATTGGGGGAGGCAACATCTTCCGTGGCGTTGCTGGCGGCTCGGTGGGGATGGATCGAGCCACCGCCGACTACATGGGCATGTTGGCGACAGTGATGAATGCGCTGGCGCTGGGCGACACCATGAACAAGGCTGGTTTGACCGCCCGCGTGATGTCTGCAATCGCCATTGATCAAGTGGTCGAGCCTTATGTTCGCCCTAAAGCCTTGCAGTATCTTGAAGAGGGCAAGGTTGTGATCTTTGCCGCTGGGACGGGGAATCCCTTCTTCACGACCGACACTGCAGCCGCTTTGCGTGGTGCTGAAATCGGCGCACAGATCGTGCTGAAGGCCACCAAGGTCGATGGCGTCTACAGCGCCGACCCCAAAAAAGATCCCAGTGCTGTTCGTTACAGCAAAATTTCTTTCAATGACGCGATGCAACAGAACCTGGGCATCATGGATGCCGCTGCGTTCGCCTTGTGTCGTGACCAGAAGTTGCCGATCAAGGTGTTTTCCATCTTTAAACACGGCGCACTCAAGCGCGTGGTGATGGGAGAAGATGAAGGTACTCTGGTTTACGCCTGATATTCTTGCTCGCTAGCCACATTTCCGGCCCTAAGACGGCCGACTCGAGGAGGTCACACCATGACAGTTGAAGATGTACGCAAGACCATGCAAGGCAAAATGGATCAGTCGATCGCGGCCTTCAAAAACAATCTGACTCGTGTGCGCACAGGGCGTGCCAACCCGGCTTTGCTGGACACTGTTCAAGTCGATTACTACGGCTCGCCTGTGCCCATTAGCCAGGTCGCCAACGTTGCCTTGCTGGACTCGCGAACGATCAGTATCCAGCCCTGGGAAAAGGGCATGGGTGCCAAGATCGAAAAAGCCATTCGTGAAAGTGACCTGGGATTGAACCCCTCCAGCATGGGTGATCTGATTCGTGTTCCGATGCCGCCCATGTCCGAGGAGCGGCGCCGAGAACTTACCAAGGTGGTACGAGGTGAGGGTGAGAATGCCAAAATTGCGGTTCGTAATCTGCGTCGCGATGCCAACGAAGCGGTGAAAAAATTGGTCAAGGACAAGGCGGCATCTGAAGATGATCAGAAGCGTTCTGAATCCGACATTCAGAAAATAACGGACAAGCACATTGCCGAAATCGATCAACTCGTTGCCGCCAAAGAGCAAGACATCATGGCGGTTTGATCGTTGCCGCTGATGCTCAAAACGCACTCTCCAGTCGCATGACTCGTTGCCCCAAGCACATTGCCATTGTCATGGATGGCAATGGACGTTGGGCTGCCAAGCGCTTCCTGCCCCGTATTGCAGGTCACAAACGGGGTGTCGATGCACTTAGATCTGTCGCCAAGGCCTGTGCTGACCGGTCGGTCGACGTGCTCACCGTTTTTGCTTTTTCCTCAGAAAACTGGGGAAGGCCAGTCGAAGAGGTGTCGGGTCTGATCGACCTGCTTGCTCACGCCATGGCCAGGGAAGTGCCGCAACTCAAGGCAGACGGTGTGCGTATCCATTTCATCGGTGATCGACTCGCTTTGTCGCCCAAGGTGCAAGCTGGCTTGGCTGAAGCCGAGGCCAGTACCGCGGGTAACAGCCGGCTGATACTCAATATCTGCTTCAACTATGGCGGCCGTTGGGATATTGTGCAAGCAGCCAACCGTCTGCTGGCATCTGGGCAAGCCATCACTGAAAGCCATATGGCGTCCCAGATGGCGCTGGCCCATGTACCTGATCCGGATCTGGTCATTCGTACGGGGGGTGAGCATCGAATCAGCAACTTTCTGCTTTGGCAGTCGGCTTATTCAGAGTTTGTATTCAGCGATCGCCTTTGGCCTGAATTTGATGAGCACGATCTTGATGCTGCAATTGCCGTATACGCCCAGCGGGAAAGACGTTTCGGTAAGACCTCTGAGCAGGTGGCTGGTAGCGAATTCAACGACTGAGATCCTATGCTGAAGCAACGTGTTCTAACCGCCATCGCTCTGCTGATGGTTTTGTTGCCTGCGCTTTTTTACCCTAGCCCCGAGCCATTTTGTGTGGTCGCCTTGGTACTGATGGCTGCTGCGGCTTGGGAGTGGGGGCGCATGAACGGCATGGGAGCTGCACAGGCCTTTTTGCCGTCTGCTGCCTGTGTGTTTCTTTGCGCTTTGAGCTGGTCCAAGTGGGGTTTAGGCCACTCAACGTCAGTGCTGTGGGTGTTGACGGGCGGGTTCTGGGTTCTAGCTGGCGCATGGCTGATGGCACGCGGCGTGCCCGTTTGGGCTTCGATACCGAAAGGTGTTCGGCTGGTCTGCGGTGTGATGTTGCTCACACTGGCATGGCAAGCGGTGGCGCAGGCCAGGGCGGTTGGCATCAACTTCTTGTTGTCTGCGATGGCCTTGGTGTGGGTGGCTGATATTGCTGCCTATTTTGCGGGCCGTACCTGGGGCGGCAAATGGATACACCGTAAATTGGCGGCCAGTATCAGTCCGGGAAAGAGCTGGGAGGGGGCTTTGGGCGGTGCCGCTGGTGTGGGTGCATTGGCCGTGGTCTGGAGTTTCATGGATGCACGCATGAACGCAGTGACGCCCAGTCTTTACACGGTTTTATTGCACAAGGGCGCAGGTATGCTTGTGCTGGGCGTGGTCTTCATGGTCACCATGAGCGTGATCGGCGACTTGCTTGAGTCATTGGTCAAGCGCAGCGCGGGTGTCAAGGACAGCAGCAAGCTTTTGCCTGGGCACGGAGGGGTGCTCGACCGTGTCGACGCCCTGTTGCCTACCTTGCCCTTGGCCATGATGTTGTACACACTGATCATCTGAGGTATCGAGATGCAGCACCACCGTCGTCAGCGGCTTTCCATATTGGGCTCAACCGGATCGATCGGTACCAGCACTCTGGACGTGGTAACCCGTCATCCTGACCGCTTTGAAGTATTTGCGCTCACTGCAGCACGTCAGGTGGAGATGATGTTGTCTCAATGCGTGCAGCACAAACCGATATTTGCCGTGATGGCCCAGGAAGCAGCGGGCCTAGAGTTGGAGCAAAAATGTCGTGCGCTGGGTCTCGCGACCCGGGTGCTCTGGGGGCCTCAGGCGATCGTTGAGGTGTCTGAGCATGAAGAGGTTGACATGGTGATGGCCGCCATCGTGGGCGCTGCCGG
>JBJOJH010000334.1:0-4233 GCA_046046715.1 Pseudomonadota bacterium
TGTACTTGATGCTGCCGACGACGTTGATCAGCGGCTGCGGATCGAAGATCACCGGGCCGTTCAGGAACGCGAAGTCCGAGGTGAAGCGGTTCGGCTGGTAATCCACGCCGAGCGTCGCCGCGATCCGGCCGCGGCTGACCCGGCTCTTGATGCCGTAACGGATGAAGCCGTCGTCGTAGACCCGGCCGTCGGCCGTCAGCGGTCGCTGGCCGACGCGCTGGCCGAAGAAATCGACATTGACCCGATAGCCGCGGCCGACATCGCCGAACCATGAAGCGCTGAAGGTCTGCGTGTTGTCCGGCACGGTGATGATGCGGCTGGCGCCGGCCACCGCGATGTCCTTGATCTCGGTCTCGACGCCGACATGGCTGGCCTGGAAGCGCAGGTTGCGCAGCGCCTGCCATTCGATCGACAGCTCGTAGCCATCGCGCTGCGAGGTGCCGATGTTGACGACGTCGAACGAGTTGTTGGCGTTGGCGCCACGACGCAGTTCGCGCTTCGAGGTGGTGGTGAAGACATCGCCGGACAGCTTCAGGCCGAACGGCAGCCAGGCGTTGACGCCGGCATCGGCACTTTCCAGCTTGGCCACGCCGAGCGCGTCGTTGAACGTGGCACCGGCACGGTTCTGCGACAGCTCGGTCGCCGCCGCGGTGCGGAAGCCGCCGCCGTAGTTGGTGAACAGTTCGATCTGGCGGATCGGCGTGAACACTGCGCCGATCTTCGGCGTCAGCGTGCTCTGGTCGTGCTGACCGGAGTTGTCGGCAATCACGTTGTTGATCACCCGGGTACCGATGTAATCCCAGCGCAGGCCACCGACCAGCTTGAAGGTCGAATGCAGCAGCACCTGGCTCTGCGCGAAGACGCCCGCCTGGATGGTTTCCGCCCGCTGATTGCGCGACTGGTTGTCGACATCGTCGTCAAACTGCCCGCTCAGGGGTCTCCTCGTTTTCAGTGCAATAAGTGACGGTACGAAAAGCTAGCACTGGCGCGGAGGTGGTGTTGGTAGATCGTTGATTTCATTGACTTTCCTGTTCACTTTCAAATCTGCGATTCGTGGCGTCAAACCGTGGTCGGTTTCATCCATTGGTGCCAGTTATCGATGCATTTGGCCGCGAAGGCAGGATTTGGTCAGCATAGCGGTCAACCGGGAAGCGAAACACACCCCGCAAGTTGATGCTCTCCAGCCTGGTGGGCGCAATCTTCCCGATCAGTTCCGGTGGAATGACCTGGCGGCGGTTCGACCAGCGATCCAGGACCGCCTGCATCTGTGAGGTATTCCACGCCATCACGATGTTGGCCATCAGGCTCAACGCATCGGCCACAGCCTGCATTTCATCGACACGTTTGGCCTGCGCCGGGCTGATCCGGCCGGTATAAATGGCGCGCTTGAGGGCGTTAACAGCCTCGCCCCGATTGAGCACCCGGCGCAACTCGTTCCTGAAAGCGTCCTTGACAAAGTAGTCAGCCAAAAACGCCGTACGCAGCAACCGCCCCAATTGCACGCCAGCCTCATAGATTGGATCGCCCTGGGCGGCAGAACCGAACCGCGCAAGAGCTGCCACCGCACTGGCATGTCCGCTCATGACCGAGGCTGCCAGGTGCACCAGACTATCCCAATGCTTTTCGATCAAAGCGACGTCGACATTGGCTTCGCACACCGCAGCGATTTCTGCGGGCACTTTGGTGCCGCGTGGCACAAAGAGGTGGCGCTGTTTGAGTTCCTTCAACCGCGGGCAAAGATCAAAACCAAGCAAACGGGCATGTGACATGGCAAAGTCGGTGTAGCCATGGGTATCCACAGCAAGCTGGCTGGTCTCCAGCTTTTCTTGGCGGATGACACCTTCAATGGCCACGCCCGCCTGGCGCTCATTGAGCACAAAGGGCTGCGCATGGAAGATGCCCCACCGGTCTTTTACATGGGAGTAGATTCCAATGGAAGGTGTGTTGCGCCGAGGATCAAGCCGGGCTTGCCACACCCGTTTGGTGGTCTCCATGGTCATCATGTCAGAAGATGCCAAATCGGACCGCCCCCAGGTGGCGGCAATCGGGTGTCGCTGCATGAATTCCAGCACAGCCTGGCAGGCCTGGCTCAGACGCCGTTCGTCCCGCGCCCAGCGCATGGCCTGGCGAATGCTGGTGGCAGACAATTGCGGAATCATGCGCGCGCATTCGACCGCAGTCAGACTGGTGCCGTGGGCCATGATGCCGGCATAGACCATCAGCAGCTCGTCGGTAGAGCGCGGCTCACGTCCGAGCATGATCCAGCTAAAGCGCACCTGGGCGTCAACGGCCAGAATCACTTCCGGCAATTGAACCTCACCGATGCGGTGATCCAAAGCCGCGCGCAGCTTGGTCACTTCTGGGTCTTCGTCCTCTGCGGGCAATGGCGACAAATGGAGTTCATCATCCACGCGCAGTACGCCACTGCGGGCTGCAGCGGCCACCGCATCGACACCGGCAGTTACTCTGGCCAGCAAAGGCTTCAAGAAAGTGGCAGCCTTGCTGGGTAACGATAGACGGGCATAGTGTTTCTTGGACTCTGCCTGCCAACGCTCGTCCGTGAAGAACAAGCGCGCACGACCCCGAAAGCTCAGGCTGTGCTCAATCCAGACCGAGCCATTGCGCACCGCGCGGCGCAGGGCAAACAGGGTGGCCACCTCCAACGCCTGAAACGCCCGTTCCCGGTCTGGGCTGGAGATCGAAACCTGCCAGATCATTCCCAGACTTGGTGCCACCACTTCAACTGGCAGCTTTCTGGATCCTTTGAGATATAAAGCTTGCAGCTTGGCAAGGTACTCGATGGCAGGATGCTCGCCGGTGGCCTGCCAGGGCAGCTTTGCAATGGCGACGAGCAACGACCGCACGGGGCGAATTCCATCAATCAATCCCTCGCGGACCAGGGAGGCCCTGCTCGGTGGTTTGCGTTTCTGGGTTTCGGTGATCAAGGCTTCAAGACGGGCACGCAACTCAGCATCTGGCACCGCACCTTGCGCGCTCAAGGCAACAAGTTCGCCGAGCAGCGTTTTGTACATTGCGGCCCAATTGACGGTAGCGGGGACATCGGCGGCAGCCTGACGCCACAGATCGGCGATCCGGCGCTGCACCATAAGGATCAACTGGTCTGTGGTGGTGAACAGGCAATACCGAAGAAAGCATGCGACCTCCACGGTGCGCGCTGGCTCTTTGATCTTGGCTCCGGCTGAGGGCGGCCTGGAGACAAGTCGGCGCGCGTAGCGGCGCAAGATGAGATCGGGGATGTCTGCCAGGTGCTTATGAACGTCCAGCGTGTAAAGCAGGTCGATGCGCTCCAGTACCTCGCTGATTTGGCGGGTTGAGTGTTTCGCCGGTGCAGCCCATAGCCAACTCTGCTGGGTTTGTCCATCTGGGCGCAGCTCTGAAACTGAGGCTCGCCAGCGATCAAGTGTTGCTGGATCAACGCTGGCGGCGATGGCGGTGCCTGTTTCAACTTCAAGCTGGGCAAGTGCCGCCGCAATCAGTGTCCGAATTGCCCGCTCGTGCACGATCACCAGCTTGTTCTTGTACAGCCATTGACGCGCCCGCACGAGTAGCTGATCGCGGTCGGCGCAGCGCGCCACTTCGTCGCGCAGTTCACGTACCAGTGAGCGGCGCTGGTGCTCGCTCATCCACTGGAATCCAAGGACCGTGCAGGCTACTTGTTGGTGATCGAATAGCGTGCGCCCGCGTTCATACATGGCTCTCAGCGAGGCGACTTCTGGTGCTGCAATGCCAAGCTCGTTGCCAAGGTGGCGCCACAAGGCTACTGGAATTACCCGAAAGGCACCGAGCAAACGCCCACTCATGCGCAGGAAACCAATATGGAGCGCCAGACCAAGCTTGTGGGAATCACCTCGGCGTGCATTGATTGCGTCGCGCTCGGCACCATCGAAGGTGAAAAATGCCTTCATCTCGAAGTCGCTGATATCGCGGGGGAGCCCACGCATCCCCAAAAACGTTGTGTGCCAACCCTGCATCGTGAACCTCAAAAGTGGGAGGCCACCATACCCGTTTACAAAGCGAACAGGAAAGTCAATGAAATCAACGGTCTACCCAGACCACCCCCGCGCCAGTGCTAGCTTTGCGTACCGTCACTTATTGCACTGAAAACGAGGAGACCCCATATGCCACCATCACCAGTACCAAGAGTCGGCCGCATTTTCGTCGGCGAGGATTGGTATCAAGTGACGGGTATCAACAGCATGGCTGGAATGCGAG
>JBJOJH010000335.1:0-2687 GCA_046046715.1 Pseudomonadota bacterium
GGGCGGAGGTCAAAACCTGGGAGGCACTCGCCGATGGGCTGCTGGATGCTTCCATCCTGGCGCGCCTGGAGGCCACTTGGGCAGACCGCCCACCCGAGCAGCGCAGCCAGGCCTGGATTGACCGCCAAATGGGCAAGGTCGATGCCAGTGTCAAGGCCATGAGCCATGGACTGGGCGACAAGCCTTTTTGCGTAGGCATACACCTGAGCCTGGCCGACATCGCTGTGGGTTGTGCGCTGGGTTATCTGGACTTCCGTTTTCCACAGCACCCCTGGCGCAGCGAATACCCCAATCTGGTCAAGCTGCAGGACAAGCTCACGCAGCGCCCTAGCTTCATCGAGACGCACCCGGCCTGAGCTTTAAGCGGTCCTCCAAAGTACACCCATTAGCCGCGCCAAAACCCGCGCGGTTTTTTTTCGTGTGAGGCTTTAGTCGTTGGCGCGCTTTTTGAGCCAGCGCATCAGGCCGCCCACCAGCGGTAGCTTTTCGTACAGCTCTTCTGCTGTATCCCAGTAGTCGCGGTGCAGGCTGATGCGGCCATCGGGCGCCAGCACCAGATGCGTGCCGCCCAGAATCACCTGATCTTGCTGGGCGTGAAAACGCTTGAATCGAAAGCGAAATTCCCAGGTCAGAAAGCACTGGCTGCCATCCACAATGCGGCCGGTAATGACAAAGCGCGGCTCGTGCAGGGACACATACATGTGTCGAAAAATCTGCTGTATGGCCGGCTGACCCCGTACGTCGTTGAAGGGGTCCTTGAAGCGGGCATCCGGCTCATACAGCGAAACGAGCTGCTCGATGCTGCTCGGCGTGAGCTGTTCAAAGCATTGGACGATGTGATCGATAGGGTCGACAGGGTGGGTCATGTGGAGGAGGTGACTTCGGGCCGTGCCCTGGTGCCGCGCGTGATGAAGCGGATCAAGGGGAAAAAGACGCGGTACGGCAGCAGGCGCAGCAACTTCATCACGCGCGAAAAACGCTTGGGGAAGTGGATTTCAAATTCGCCCTGACGCCAGCCCTCCACCATTTCCCGAGCAGCCTGCTCGGGAGACAGCAGCGCGGGCATGGCAAATTCGTTCTGGGCGGTGAGAGGAGTTTCCACAAAACCGGGGTTGACCACCGACACGCCCACGCCCAGCGGGTGCAAGTCCAGGTACATGGCCTCGGCCAGGTTGATCAACGCGGCCTTGGTGGGGCCGTAAGCCAGGCTTTTGGGCAGGCCCATGTAACCGGCCACGCTGCCCACCAGGCTGACGTGACCTTGTCGCTGCACCAGCGCTGGCAGTACGGCATCGAGCACGCGCAACGCGCCCAGATAGTTGATCTGGTTGTGGCGCAGCATGTCGGTCAAATCAAGCTGAGTGGCAGACATGTCCCGGTAGTGACCGGCGCAGTACACCAGCATGTCCAGCCCACCGGTTTCTTGTGCCGCCTGGGCCGCAGCATGCACTGCATTGGGATCGGTCACGTCCAGCACCAAGGCCTGTGCACCGGGGTGGGCGGCCACAAAGTCATCGAGTGCTCGGCCGTTACGGGCCGACACCAGCACCTGTGCCCCCAGCGCATGCAGGGCCGAAGCCGTGGCCCGACCGATGCCGCTGGAGGCACCCACCAGCCACACGCGCTTGCCACGCCAGTCCTCGATCCGGGGATTCAGTGCCATGTTGTTCCGCCCTGGGTTTTTGTGGTGGTTTTATCGTTTGTTGAAGGCCAGGGTCACTTCACCCAGCCGCACGCCGAACTTGCTCATGGTCGCCTTGTTGAGCATGACCTGGTCGGTCATAAGGTACATCCAGTCGTCAAAGTTGACCTCGAAAACCCGCCCGTCCACTGGCAGGCTGAGCGTGTAGGTCCAGTGAAAGGCATTGCCGCTGACCTGGCCCTGGGCCTCGCCCACCACATCATCAGCCCGGCCGGTGTAGCGACCCTCGGGCCCCTTTTTAAGGCGCCAAACCCGCTTTTGCCGGCTGCCGTCCGAGTAGCTGAAGTCTTCGTCCAGCACACCCTCATCGCCTTGCCAAGTGCAGTTCATCACAACCGTGAAGCGTTTGACCACCGTGCCCGATCGGTCGGTGAAGACGCCATAGGCATCCAGCTTGCCGTTGAAGTAAGTCTGCAGGTCCAGCACAGGTTTTTCTTGTGCATAGCTGCCGATGTTCTGGGAGGCGCAGCCGGTAAGGCTTCCGAGGGCGCCCAGGGCACCCGCCATGGCAGCGGTGAGAGTCAATCGACGTTTCATGGGTTTCTCCTGATGATCAGGGTGTAAAGGAAAGCGGCGGCCAGCAACTTGAGCAGGCAGGGCAACAGGCAGTAAGCAAAGGTCAGCGCAGTCAGGGCCTCGTCACTGCGGGCACCGGGGGTGTAGCCCGCCAGCGCCAGCAGGGGCAGTGCCAGCCCGGCGGCCAGGGCCAGGTTGAGCTTGGTGGCAAAGTTCCACCAGCCAAAATAGGCACCTTCTGCGCGCCCCTGGTCTCCGGACCGGGCAATCACCCCGGCCAGCAAGGCGCCTGGCAAGGCCAGATCGGTGCCCAGGGCGACGCCCGACAGGGCACATACCACCGTGAAAGCGAGCACATCGCCCGCCCCCAGCGTGGCGGCAAAACTGAACACGCTGATGGACAGCACCATGCCCACCGCCCAGGTGCGGGCCAAGCCCAGCCGGTTGACGAGTTGGAGCCACAAGGCCA
>JBJOJH010000336.1:0-3054 GCA_046046715.1 Pseudomonadota bacterium
GTGGGTACGCCTGCGGTGGCAACCCATTTGCTGGCCGACCCTAAGGCACACCTCACACCCATAGGCTCATTTTTGCGCAAGAGCAGCCTGGACGAGTTTCCACAGCTGTGGAGCATTCTGGTGGGCGACATGAGCTTTGTGGGCCCGCGCCCGGCTTTGTTCAATCAGCACGACTTGATAGAGTTGCGCACCCAATGTGGTGTTCACCAACTGGTGCCAGGGCTGACGGGCTGGGCGCAAGTCAATGGCCGGGACGAATTGGCCATTCCCGACAAAGTGAGGCTGGACGCTGATTACTTGCACCGCCAGTCCATGTGGTTTGATCTTCGTATTTTGTGGCTGACCTTTTTGAAGGTCTTGCGCAAGCATGGGGTGTCGCACTGACGTATAGACCATTGCGTGTTTATAGATACCCGCTTGAATTGAAGCCATAAAACTGAAACGCACGGGAGTGAAGGTCATGATGAACCGTATGGCGAAAGTCGTGCTTGATTTGCCCAGAGCAGCGAAACGGCTGCTAGTGCTGGTTTTGGACGGCAGTCTTTGTGCATTGGCACTGTGGATGGCAATGGCCCTGCGCCTGGAGCGGATGGACGTGGGTCGCGAGCCTTATTTGTGGGCTTTGCTTCTCTCGCTAACGCTAGCTTTGCCCATATTTATCAGACATGGTTTGTATAGAGCCATTTTTCGGTTTTCGGGCTGGAATGCACTGGCCGCCGTTTTGCGCGCGCTCGGCCTGTATGGGCTGATGTTTGCTGTGGCTTTGTTGTTTCTGGCGTTGCCGGGTGTGCCGCGTTCCATGGGAGTGATTCAGCCACTTATTTTGTTGATTTTTGTGGGTATGTCACGGGCTTTCGCGCGCTATTGGCTGGGTGGTGGGTATCAGCAGGCTTTGCGGCGTAAGAGTGCTCGTGGAGTGCTTGTATTTGGCGCTGGTAGTGCTGGTCGCCAGCTGGCGGCCGCCATGCGCAATGCGGCAGAGCATCGCTTGTTGGGTTTCCTGGATGACGACCCAAACCTGCATGATCATGCGATCAACGGCTGGACCGTTTACAACCCCAAAGACATCGCCCGACTTATTTCTGACTTGCGGGTGACAGACGTTCTGCTAGCGGCGCCTTCTATGTCGCGCCAGCGCCGCAAGGACTTGCTGGAGGTGTTGAGCCGCTATCCAGTACATGTCAGAACCCTACCCAGTTTGATGGATTTGACCGATGGCAAGGTTCAGATTTCGGATCTGAAAGAGCTGGAGATTGAAGACCTGTTAGGCCGCGAGCCAGTATTGCCCGACCAGACCATGATGGGCAGGCACGTGACCGGGCAGGTGGTAATGGTGACCGGGGCGGGGGGCTCAATCGGCAGCGAGCTGTGTCGTCAGATCGTGACTTGTGCACCCCAGACGCTGCTGCTGGTTGAGATGACCGAGTTTGCGCTGTACGCCATTCAACAGGATCTGGAAAAACTCATGCTTGGCAACGGCATGCGGCGGGTTGATTTGGTGCCCCTGCTTGCATCCGTATGCGACTCGCGCCGCATGCACGAAATCATCAGCACCTGGCGCCCCCATGCCCTTTACCACGCAGCCGCCTACAAGCATGTGCCTCTGGTAGAGCACAACCCGGCAGAGGGTGTCAAAAACAATGTACTGGGCACTTTGACCACTGCGAAGGTGGCGGCGGCCAATGGCGTGCGCGAGTTTGTGCTGGTCAGCACCGACAAGGCCGTGCGTCCCACCAACATCATGGGGGCCAGCAAGCGCCTGGCCGAGATGGTGTTGCAGGCCATGCACCATTCTGCGGTTCACCAGGGCTGGCAGACCCGCTTTTCCATGGTGCGTTTTGGCAATGTGCTGGGTTCTTCGGGCTCGGTGGTGCCACTATTTCGCAAGCAGATCAAAGACGGTGGGCCGATTACCCTGACGCACGAGGACATTACTCGCTACTTCATGACGATACCCGAGGCTGCCCAGCTGGTGATCCAAGCCGGGGCCATGGCCCAGGGCGGCGATGTGTTTGTGCTGGACATGGGTGAGCCCGTCAAGATCATCGACTTGGCCCGGCGCATGGTAGAACTCTCCGGCTTGAGCATTCGTGACACTGATCACCCGCAAGGCGACATAGAAATTGCCATTACCGGTTTGCGCCCAGGCGAAAAGCTCTATGAAGAGCTTCTGATAGGAGACAACCCCTTACCCACTGAACACCTCCGCATCATGAAATCGCACGAAGACTTTTTCCAGTTGGAGGAGCTGCAACAAAGGCTGGATGCATTAAGCGGTGCTGTCAGTACCAACGACGTGCCCCAGATACGCACCCTGCTCAAAGAGCTGGTGCCCGGCTACCGGCCCGATGGTGAGGTGGTGGATTGGGTTTACCAAAAGCAGCTGGCGCAGTCTTAGTCTGGGCAGCCACGCGGGAGTGTCCTGCACTCGTCGTCACTTCCCCCACGAATCCTTCAACCCCACCGCATAGTTGAATACTGGCTTGCCAGGGGCGTGGTCCAGGCGGTCGGCGACAAAGTAACCATGGCGCTCGAACTGGAACTTGTCGTCGGGCTGGGCCTTAGCCAGGGAGGGCTCGACGATGGCGGTGACGACCTTCAGGCTGTCGGGGTTGAGGGCCGCCAAAAAGTCTTTACTGCCGGCATCGGGCTGAGCATCGGTAAAGAGACGGTCGTACATGCGCACCTCCGCTGGTACGCCATCGGCCACGCCCACCCAGGTGATGGCAGCCTTGACCTTGACGGCGTCGCTGCCGGGTGTGCCGCTCTTGGTGTCGGGCACCACGGTGGCCAGCACCTCGGTGATGGCTCCCGATGTGTCTTTGGTGCAGCCCGTGCATTCGATCACATAGCCGCCTTTGAGGCGCACCTTGTTGCCCGGGAACAGGCGCTTGTAGCCCTTCGGCGGAACTTCTTCAAAGTCTTCGCGCTCAATCCAGACTTCTTTGCCGATGGTGAACTGGCGTGCCGGGGGAGGGGTAGCGCCCTCGGCCACATGCGGCAGGGCGGGCAGGGTGCAGGGCTCCAGGTGGCCGGCACCCATGACCTCGTCCC
>JBJOJH010000337.1:0-3069 GCA_046046715.1 Pseudomonadota bacterium
GAAGAGCTGTCTTTGCCCGCACTGCCCACCTGGTGGTGCGGTGAGCACACAGCCATGCAGGCAGCCTTGCCGCGATTGAATGAGTGCGCCATCAAGCCCACCTACCCGGGCTCCCAGCTGCACGGCAGTTTTGAAGCGGTGCTGGGGCGCACCCTTAGCTCGCGCGAAACCGATGAATGGGCCGGGCGTATCGCCCGCAACAGCGACGACCACACCCTACAGGCCTACCTGCCACCCTCGCGCATGCCCACGTGGCAGACGGGTGCCGAGGGCCACGCAGGTGCTGGCACACTGGTCCGGCGGTCGGTCATTCTTCGGGTGTTTGCCGTGTGCGATGGCGAGCAGTCCTGGCGAGTTTTGCCCGGCGGGCTGGCGCGCGTCGCCGGTGGCGACAGCGACATAGCGTCCATGCAACGCGGCGGCAGCAGTGCCGACGTCTGGGTCATGACGACAGGCCAAGTGGACACGACCACCTTGTTGCCCCCCAAGTTGACAGCATCCAATCTGCAACAGCGCAAGCGCCTGGTGACCAGCCGTGCGGCAGAAAACCTGTACTGGCTGGGACGCTACACCGAACGTGCAGAAAACACCGTACGTCTGGCCCGCCTCACGCTGGAATGCCTGCATGGCGAAGATCAGTCTTCTGAATCATTGATGGCCTGGCTGGGACGCATGGCCCAACTCAACACCCTTGTGCTGCCGGGTGTTCCTATACTCACGTCCTCGCCCCAGGTGCGCAGGGTATTCGAGCGCTCACTGATTGCCAGCCTGGGCCGCACCGACCAAGCCACGAGCGTGGGCTACAACCTGCGGGCCGTGCGACTGGCAGGTGCCACGGTGCGCGAGCGCTTGTCGCAAGAGCACTGGAGCGTGATGCAGACCGCCGAGGATCTGTTTTTTGAGCGCTGCGCCGCTCACATGGCCAGTGGCGACTTTTCATCGATGGAAGCACTGGCGGCACTCAAGCAAGCCAGCGACCAACTCGCGGCCATCACCGGCGCGCAGACTGACCGCATGACCCGCGACGATGGCTGGCGCCTGCTCAGTATCGGTCGGCACGTCGAGCGACTGGGCTTTTTGTCGGCTTCCCTTAAGGCCGGCTTTGATGCGGGCTCCATTTTCGAAAGTGGCGGCTTTGAGGCCATGCTGACCCTGTTTGACAGCTCCATCACCTTTCATGCGCAGTACCAGCAAAGCCGCGACGTAGCGGCCATGATCGACCTGCTGGTGCTCGACCGCGACAACCCGCGTGCGCTGGGCTGGGTGGCTCAAACCCTGCGCGGACGTCTGGCCAAACTGGCCGGCTGTGCGCCCAACGAGCTGTGCCCCCTGTCACACTGCGTACCTGACCCATCTAGCTGGCGCCTGGAAGCCCTGTGCGAGAGCGGGCCAGAGCAACAGTTCAACGCATTGCAGCAGCTGATGCTGGCCTGTGGCGAAGCGGCTTACCGGGTGTCAGAGGACATCGGCGCGACCTATTTCAACCACTCCGGACACGCCGGCCAGAGTTTGGGCGCCTGATGCAACTGAAGATCACACACGACACCTGCTACGACTACGCCCCGGCGGTCGATAACGCCCAGCACATGTGCTACTTGCAGCCTGGTGTGATGCCCAGCCAGACCCTGATGGGGCACCTGTTGCATGTGGAGCCTGAACCGGCTCAGCTGGTCGCGACCCAGGACGTTTATGGCAACACCCGCCACTTTTTCTGCCTGCAAAACCCGCACACGCAGTTGCGCGTCACCTCGCAAAGCTGGGTCGATACCCGGGTCGTGACTGCGCCAGACAGCACCATCCGCTGGGAATTGGTGCGTGACCAGTTCCGCTACCACGCAGGCGCCCGCTTTGATGCGGCTGCCGACTTCGTGTTTGCTTCACCTTACGTACCACGACACGGCGACTTTGCCGCCTATGCTCGCCCCAGTTTCAAGGATGGAGTGCCGCTGGCGCTGGCTGCGCGCGACCTGATGCGGCGCATCCATACCGACTTCAAATACGAAAGCCAAAGTACCCAGGTCAACACGCCAGCCTTGCAGGCACTGGCCCAGCGCAAGGGCGTCTGCCAGGACTTCGCGCACATCATGATTGCCTGCCTGCGTGCCCTGGGCCTGCCGGCCCGCTATGTGAGCGGCTACCTGCTCACCCAACCCCCGCCCGGCCAGCCTCGGTTGGTGGGCAGCGACGCTTCACATGCCTGGGTCTCGGTTTACATGCCCGACCTCGTCGACTTGCCCCCTGCGCAGCGCTGGCTGGACTTCGACCCCACCAACAACCGCCAGGGCTGGGGATCACCCGGCCAGGATTACGTGACCGTGGCCACTGGCAGAGACTTTGCAGATGTATCGCCCATGCGCGGAGTCATCCACGGTGGCGCCAGCCACACCTTGACGGTGGGCGTGACGGTGGCACCGCTGGATGAGCACACCGGCATGGAACTGTCATCCGCCGGGGACTCGGCACCGTCGCAGTCGCAGTCGCAGTCGCAGTCGCAGTCGCAAGGGCAGTCACAATCCCAGGGTTTTTAACCACTTGTTTTCTGCACACCATGAACATTTACGACCAACTTGCTAGCCTGAACATCACCCTGCCCCCCGTGGCCGTACCCGCCGCCGCTTATGTGCCTTTTGTGCAAACTGGCAACCTGGTCTTTTTGAGCGGCCACATCGCCAAAAAAGACGGCAAGCCCTGGGTGGGTCAACTCGGCAAGACCATGGCCACCGAAGAAGGCAAGCTGGCAGCACGCGCTATTGCCATCGACCTGATGGGCACCCTGCACGCCGCAGTTGGTGATTTGAACCGGGTCAAGCGCATCGTCAAACTGATGTCGCTGGTCAACTCTACCGGCGATTTCACCGAGCAGCACCTCGTCACCAATGGTGCCAGCGAGCTGATCGGCCAGGTTTTCGGCGACAAGGGCGCCCACGCCCGCAGCGCCTTCGGCGTCGCCCAGATCCCTATGGGCGCCTGCGTGGAGATTGAGCTGATTGCGGAATTGGCTTAAGTTACAACCTGCCTGTTATGAGCTCGATGCTGAGAATTCTGCTGATGGTTCTGGCTGTCTTTGGG
>JBJOJH010000338.1:0-2803 GCA_046046715.1 Pseudomonadota bacterium
GCTCTGGACATGGGTGCCCCACAGATCAACGAGGCCATGAAAAAAGCGGCCGTGCTGGCGCTGGCCGATCTGGCTCGCAGCGATGCCGCCTTTGGCAAAACCAAGCTGTTACCCACGCTGCTGGATGATCGGCTTTTGGTGGCGGTTTCGCACCGGGTGGCTCAAGCGGCCGCCGAAAGCAACAACGCCCGCCGAGTTTTTGACTCTGCCGCCTACCGGGCCCGTCTGGAGCGACTGGCGCTCAAGTTGCGCGGCTAAAGCGACTGTTCCCGGCTCAGCACGCAGCCCGGGTTAAGCAGGTTTTGCGGGTCTAGCGCCAGTTTGACCGCTCGCATCATCTTTAAGGCCACCGGCGACTTGTAGCGCACGAGTTTGCCGGCCTTGAGGTGACCCACGCCGTGCTCTGCGGAGATGGACCCCTTGAACGACTGCACAGCGTCAAACACCAGGGTGTTGACCGCGTCTTCGCAGTCCCGCAAAAAGACGGCTGCATCCACACCTATCGGCGTTTGTACGTTGTAGTGCAGGTTGCCGTCGCCCAGGTGCCCGAAATTCACGATACGCACGCCGGGGAATGCGGCTTGCAGCGCCTGGCCCGTCTGGTCCACAAAGGCGGGAATGGTGGATACCGGCAGAGAAATGTCGTGCTTGATGTTCAAGCCCTCCAGGGGCTGAGCCAGCGGTATGCTTTCCCGGATATGCCACAGTGCCTGGGCCTGGGCCAGGCTTTCGGCGACCACCGCGTCGGTCACGCAAGCGCTGTCCATGGCGACTTCCAGCAGGCGTTCGAACTGCTTGCGAGCGTGTGACTCGGACTCATGGTCGCTGTTTTCCAGAAGCACGCACCACGGCGTATCTTTCACAAAGGGCACCCGCTGCTGCGGAAAATGTTTGGCCACCAGGCTCAGCGCGAATTGGCCCATCACTTCAAAGCCCGTAAGACCCGCACCCAGATGTTGGTGCGCCAGCCCCAGCAGTTGCACGGCGGCATCCAGCGTAGGCACTGCGGCCCAGGCGGTAAGCCGGGCGGCGGGCGGCGGGTAAAGCTTGAGTGTGGCCGCTGTGATGATGCCCAGCGTGCCCTCGGAGCCAATCATCAAATGGCGCAGGTCGTAGCCGGTGTTGTCCTTGCGCAGGCCCGACAAGCCGTGCCAGATTTCACCCTGGGCCGTGACGACCTCCAGGCCCAGGCACAGCTCGCGCGTGTTGCCAAAACGCAGCACCTGGGTGCCGCCGGCATTGGTGGCCAGGTTACCGCCGATGGTGCAGCTGCCTTCCGCCGCCAGGCTCAGTGGGAACAAAAAGCCGGCAGCACTGGCGGCCTGCTGCACCTGCTGCAAGATGCAACCTGCGTCCACCGTGATGGTCAGGTTGGCTGCATCGACCTGCCGAACCGCTTGCATGCGCTGCAGGCTCAGCACAATTTGCAGGCCCGAGCTGTCGGGCGTGGAGCCAACCACCAGGCCGGTGTTGCCGCCCTGTGCCACGATGCTCAGCCCCAGCTCGGCCTGCCGGTCTGCGCACAGGCGCACCACGTCGGAGACCTCTTGTGTGCTGGCGGGGCGCACCACGGCCAGCGCGCGCCCTTGGTGGCGCTTGCGCCAGTCGTTTTCCCAGGCGCTCAGGTCAGCCTGGGTATCTTCGTGAGTCAATACATGCGCAGTGCCAACGATGTGGCGCAAGTCCTGCAAAAACTGTTTCAAAGGGGGCCTTTGGTGCTGGCAGGCTGGGGTTCGGGTTGGGGTTTAGCTTGGGGGTCGAGGCCATCGATCTGGCGGTGTGTCAACCTCATGCGCACGTGCAAGGCGCAGGCCACAAACAGCACCAGGCACAGCAGCACCTGGATGAGCGCCAGCACGTTGCCCGGAAATGGGTCGCCCCAGGCGCGCACCACGCCTTCAGTGAAGTACAGCCACACCAGCAGGCTAACCCAGCGGTAGGTGTACATGCGGTTTTTCAGCAAACCAGCCAACGGTATGCACAGGGGCAAGACCTTCAGGGCCAGCCAGGACCCGCCGGGGCGGATGGGGGCTAAAAAAAGCTCCCAGGCCAGGCCCAGGAATACCATGCCCAGCAAGCTGCCTACGGCCAGCCATCGGGTTAAATCAATTGTTTTTCGGTTGTAAATCATGTCGGTGGCATCATACCGGCCATGCAATTGCCTCCAAGACTACAAGCCTGGTTTCAGGATTGGGCCCGTTTCCCCTGGGCCAGCACCGGTCGTACCCTGCTGGCCCGCTTTCGCGAAGATCGTCTGGGCCTGACGGCCAGCAGCCTGACCTTCACCACCACCATCGCGCTGGTGCCCATGCTGACGGTGGCCCTGGCCATCTTTACTGCCTTTCCCATGTTTGCCAAGTTGCAGGTGGTGCTGCAAAAGTGGCTGGTGGAAAGTTTGATTCCCGACAACATCGCGCGCCAGGTGTTGGGCTACCTGACCCAGTTTTCGGGTAAGGCCAGCAAGTTGGGGGTGGTGGGTCTGGCGGCTTTGCTGGTCACCGCATTGGCGCTGGTGTTCACCATCGACCGCACACTCAACAGCATCTGGCGCGTACGTCGGCCCCGGCCCCTGGGGCAGCGAGTGCTGGTGTACTGGGCGGCCATCACCCTGGGCCCGCTGCTGATGGCCCTGAGCGTGAGCCTCACGTCCAATGCGCTGGCGGCGTCGCGGGGGCTGGTGATCGATGTGGTTCCGGGTGGCGTCGGTTTTGTGCTGGACCTGCTCCAGGTCGTGATGCTGGCGGGCTGCATGGCCGCGCTGTACCGTTATATGCCCAATACGCATGTGAAATGGGGCCATGCC
>JBJOJH010000339.1:0-5903 GCA_046046715.1 Pseudomonadota bacterium
ATCACGTCACGTATGCTGGGGCTGTCGGTCAGTAGCATCATCAGGCGGTCGATGCCCACGCCACAACCGCCCGTGGGGGGCATGCCGTATTCCAGAGCGCGCACAAAGTCATGGTCAAAGAACATGGCTTCATCGTCACCCTCGTTTTTGGCCTCCACCTGGGCATGAAAGCGAGCCGCCTGATCTTCAGCATCGTTGAGCTCGCTGAAGCCGTTGCCGAATTCACGGCCGGTGATGTAAAGCTCAAAACGCTCGGTCACCTCGGGCCGGGTGTCATTGGCCCGTGCCAGCGGAGAAATTTCGGTAGGGTGCTCCATGATGAAAGTTGGCTGCCACAGCTTGTCTTCCACAGTTTCTTCAAAGTAAAGCACCTGAAGGCTGGCCAATGTGCGGCTGGAGAGCTTGTCCTTGGCCTCGCTCATGCCCAGCTTTTTCAGGGCGTTGATGAGCTTAGCCACATCGTCCACGCCAGCGCCGATGTCGGTGTGGGCCAGGATGGCTTCACGGATGGTCAAGCGTGCAAAGGGGGCGGTCAGGTCAACGGCTCGGCCGCCGTAGCTCATCTGCAGGCTGCCAGTGGCTTTCATGGCAGCATCCCGGATCAGCTCCTCGGTGAAATTCATCAGGTCCTGGTAGTTCCAGTAGGCGGCATAGAACTCCATCATCGTGAATTCGGGGTTGTGCCGCACCGAAATACCTTCGTTGCGGTAGCTTCGGTTGATTTCGAACACGCGCTCAAAACCACCCACGATCAGGCGCTTGAGGTACAGCTCTGGCGCGATGCGCAAGAACATCTCCTGGTCCAGCGCGTTGTGGTGCGTCTTGAACGGCCGAGCGTTGGCACCACCGGGAATGGGGTGCAGCATGGGCGTTTCCACTTCGAGGAAGCGATGCGACACCATGAACTCGCGCAGCGCGCTCACGGCCTTGCTACGTGCCACAAAACGGCGACGTGCCGCCTCGTCGGTCATCAAATCGACATAGCGTTGGCGGTATTTGGTTTCCTGGTCCGACATGCCGTGAAACTTGTCTGGCATGGGGCGCAGGCTCTTGGTGAGCAGGCGCACAGTCGTGGCGTGGATCGATAGTTCGCCGGTTTTGGTGCGAAACAGCTTGCCTTCGGCTGCCACGATGTCGCCCAAGTCCCAGTGCTTGAAGCGGGCATACAAATCTGGCCCGATATCCTCGCCCTTGACGTAGATTTGAATTCGTCCCCCGGTCGGGCCAAACGATGAGTCTTGCAGTGTGCAGAAACTGGCTTTGCCCATCACGCGCTTGAGCATCATGCGGCCCGCTACCTTGACGGTCAGGTTCAGCGCCTCCAGTTCCTCTGCGCCTTTACCTTCATGCCAGTGGAACAGATCTGCGGCGTGGTGGCTGGGTTTGAAGTCGTTGGGGAAAGCCACCCCATGTCCATCGGTTTGAAGTTGGCGCAGTGCCTTCAGCTTTTCGCGTCGCTCGATGATGAGTTGGTTGTCGTCGACGGTGACTGGGTGAGTGTGTTGTTCAGACATGGCTTCGGCCCGGTGGGCAGGTCAGGAAAGGGTGCGTTAATTGCAGCAAACCGTTGATTTTAGTTTTGAAGCCAGTCCACTTTAGGCGCTGGCCCGAATTGGGGCAAAGTCCCGGCTCGCTATGATCCCCGGGTCTGTCGCTCGCGGAACTACGCATGTTTTACGAAATCTTTTCTTTGCTGCTGGAGTTTGTGATTGGCCTGTTGGCCGGCGCCTGTCTGTTGCGCTTGTACATGCAATACCAGCGCATTCCGATGTCAGTGCGCTCAGGTAATCCCCTGGCGGCTTTTGTCTTTTCCTTGACGAACTGGATCGTGTTGCCACTTCGGCGCGTACTGCCATCAGCAGGGTCCTTGGACACCGCCAGTTTGGCTGCCGCCTTCGTGTTGGAGATGCTTCAGTTCTTGTTGCTGTGGCTAGGCGCCGGTGCGAGTGGCAGTTTGGCCAGCGTTCCGGTTCTGGCTGTTTTTGGGGTGGCACGGCTCGCGCTGTCAGGCATGACCGGCTTGGTGATTGTTTATGCGGTGCTGTCCTGGGTGCCAGCCCGCTCGCCCATGGCCGACGTGATCGAGCGTCTGGTGTCGCCCGTGTTGAGCCCCATCCGTCGCGTGCTGCCGTTGCTGGGAGGCATTGACGTGTCGCCGCTGGCTTTACTGCTCTTGCTTCAGGTGGCCGGCATTGTGCTGGGCCACCTGCAAGCAATGGCCCTGATTTAGATCAGGGCGTCAGCCGGTTGCCTCAGCAACATGGCCAGGGTGTTGGCGATAGTCTGACGTAGCTCCCTGCGGTCGCAGATGAAGTCCACAGCGCCTTTGGATTGCAGGAACTCGGCCCGCTGAAAACCCTCAGGCAAGGTGACGCGCACGGTGGACTCAATCACCCGGGGGCCCGCGAAGCCGATCAAGGCCTTGGGCTCCGCCACCACCACATCGCCGATGAAGGCAAAGCCAGCACTGACACCACCCATGGTGGGGTCGGTGAGCACACTGATGTAGGGCAGCCCCTTTTTGGCAAGTCGGGTGAGGGCAGCATTGGTTTTGGCCATTTGCATCAGGCTCAGCAAGCCCTCCTGCATGCGTGCACCCCCGGTGGCTGTGAAACAGACAAAGGGAACTTTTTGCTCGATGGCCGTTTCAACACCGCGCACAAAGCGCTCGCCCACCACCGAGCCCATGCTGCCGCCCATGAAATCGAACTCAAAACACGCGGCAACCAGGCTCACACCATGAACAGCTCCGCCGATGACCACCAGTGCGTCGGTCTCGCCGGTGTTTTCCAGGGCTTCTTTCAGTCGCTCAGGGTATTTGCGGCTGTCCTTGAACTTCAGGGCGTCCACAGGCAGCACTTCCTGACCAATTTCAAAACGCCCTTCGTTGTCCAGAAAAGCGTTCAGGCGGGCGCGTGCACTGATGCGGTGGTGATGGCTGCACGTGGGGCAGACGTTCTGGTTTTGTTCCAGATCCGTTTTGTAAAGCACCGTTTCGCAACTCGGGCACTTGATCCAAAGGCCTTCGGGCACGCTGCGGCGGTCGGCAGGGTCTGTGTGCTGGATTTTGGCGGGGAGAAGTTTTTCTAGCCAGGACATGCAGATTTCCTTGTCTTTGCTGAGGGCCGGGCTGTGGCTCCCGGCGTTTGGAAGAGGGCGATTATGCGTCCAGCGCTGAACGGATGCCGCTGATGAATTCCCGGGCTACGGGCACCACCTGGTCCGCCGAAGCGTTTTCGATCAGCTGGATGATCTTGGACCCGATGACCACTGCGTCCGCCACCCGGCCGATGGCCTGCGCCGTGGCCGCATCCCGGATGCCAAAACCCACACCCACCGGCACACTGACGTGTTGGCGGATCCGTGGCAGCATGGCCTCGACCGCACCGGTGTCCAGGGTACCCGCACCGGTCACGCCCTTGAGCGAGACGTAATACACATAGCCACTGGCAACTTGCGCCACCAACTTCATACGCTCTTCGGTGGAGGTGGGCGCCAACAGGAAGATCAAATCCATGTTGTTGGCGCGCAGTTTGGCCGCGAAAGCCTCACATTCTTCGGGCGGGTAGTCGACGATCAGCACGCCGTCCACCCCGGCAGCAGCTGCATCGCGGATGAAGGCGTCGGAGCCATGATTCAGGTCGTAACGCTCCACCGGGTTGGCATAACCCATCAGGACCACCGGGGTGGTCGCATCGGTCTTTCTGAATTCTTGAACCATGGCCAGTACCTGGGTGGTGCCTACCCCCTGCGCCAAGGCTTTCTCGCCGGCTTTCTGGATGACCGGGCCATCGGCCATGGGGTCGGAGAAGGGCACGCCCAGTTCGATAACGTCCGCACCGGCGTCCACCATGCCGTGCATCAGGGTCGGTGTGATGTTCGCGTACGGAAAACCTGCGGTCACATAAGGAATCAGTGCTTTGCGGCCCGCCGCCTTCAGGCGTGCAAAGGTGGCATCAATGCGGCTCATCGTTGCACCTCCACCACTGAAACGCCACCTTTGACCCCTTGGCCCCGGCAGGAAGGTCGGCAGTAAAAATCGGCCTGAGACAGGTCAGCCACGGTGCCGATGTCCTTGTCGCCACGGCCGGATAGGTTCACCAGGATGGATTGGTCGGTCCGCATGGTTTTGGCCAGCTTCATGCTGTAGGCCAGTGCGTGGCTGGATTCCAGCGCCGGGATGATGCCCTCGGTACGGCACAGGTAATGGAAGGCCTCCAGCGCCTCTTTGTCCGTGATGCCCACGTATTCAGCGCGACCGATGTCTTTCAGCCATGCGTGTTCAGGACCCACGCCGGGGTAGTCCAGACCGGCGCTGATGCTGTGGGTCTCTGTGATCTGGCCATTGTCGTCTTGCAGGATATAGGTGCGGTTGCCATGCAGCACACCCGGGCTGCCCCTTTGCAGGGAGGCCGAGTGTTTGCCACTGTCCATGCCCTCGCCGGCTGCTTCGACGCCAATCAGTCGCGTTGCCTCGTAGGGGATATAGGGGTAAAAAATACCCATGGCATTGCTGCCGCCACCGACGCAGGCAATAACCGCGTCGGGTTGGCGATCACCGCCCAGCATGTGGGGCATCTGGGTCAGGCACTCCTCCCCAATCACGCTTTGGAAGTCCCGCACCATCATGGGGTAGGGGTGCGGACCTGCCACCGTGCCGATGATGTAGAAAGTGTTGTCCACATTGGCGACCCAGTCGCGCATGGCTTCATTCAGGGCGTCTTTCAGGGTGCGGCTACCACTTTCGACCGGTACCACTGTGGCACCCAGCAGTTTCATGCGATAGACGTTGGGGCTTTGGCGTTTCACATCCTCAGCACCCATGTAAACCACGCATTCCAGGCCGTAACGCGCACAAATGGTGGCCGTGGCAACACCATGCTGGCCGGCGCCTGTTTCGGCAATTACCCGAGGCTTGCCCATGCGGCGGGCGAGCATGGCTTGACCGATGGTGTTGTTGATCTTGTGCGCGCCCGTGTGGTTCAGGTCCTCGCGCTTGAGGTAAATCTGCGCCCCGCCTTGTTCGCGGCTCATGCGGGCTGCGTGATAGATGGGCGAGGGACGGCCGACAAAGTGCGCCAGCTCTGACTTGAACTCGGCAATGAATTCAGGGTCGTGTTGATAGTGCGCGTAGGCCTCGCGCAGTTCTGCAATGGCGTGGGTCAGCGTTTCACTGACAAAACTGCCGCCATAGGGGCCAAAGTGGCCGCGGGTGTCCGGTTGCTGGTATTCAAACATGGTGTTCCAAGGCTAAGAGTGTTCAGCTGCCCGCACGGCAGCCACAAACTGAATGATTTTTTCGGGGTCCTTGATGCCTTTGGACATCTCGACTCCGGAACTGACGTCAACCGCCAATGACCTGGCGCGAGGACTCACTTGCCGAATGCCGTCGGCCACGTTTGCAGCACTCAGCCCACCACCTAAGACGAGGTGAGCGTTGACGCTTGGAGGTAGAAGTGACCAATTGAATGCCTTGCCGCCGCCGCCATAGCCGTCGACATGAGCGTCGAGCAGGATGGCCTGGGCATCGGAGTAATCGAGCACATATTTTAGAAGGTCAAAGTCTGCTGCCTGTTCGCCCAGTGGTATTCGGGCTGCTCGCAGGTAGGGGTGTGCTCCTTGCTGGCTGGCAGCCCAGCATTTTTCCGGCGTCTCATCACCATGAAACTGCAGCGTGGCATGGGCGATGCGCGCACAGGCTTCGCCCACCTCGTCAAGGCTGGCATTCACGAACAAGAGGACAGGGGTCACGAAGGGCGGTAGTCGTCGTGCCAGTTCGGCTGCTCGCGACAGAGGGACGTGGCGTGCACTGTGCTCATACAAGACAAAACCGATCGCGTCTGCGCCGGCTTCGACGGCCGCATCCACGTCTTGCTCACGGGTCAATCCACAAATCTTGATTC
>JBJOJH010000340.1:0-2536 GCA_046046715.1 Pseudomonadota bacterium
CCATGTCCGCACTCAAATTGACCCAAATTGGTAATTCTGTGGGGGTGATTTTTCCGAAAGAACTGTTGGCTCGCTTGAAGGTCGAAAAGGGCGATACCGTATTCTGGACCGAAGCTGCCAACGGCGTTACGTTGACCCCTTACGACCCTGAATTGGAGGAGCAACTCCAAGCGGGTCGTGAGTTCATGCATGAGTTCAGAGACACGTTTCATCAGTTGGCCAAATGAGTGGCAGGAAATGGGTCAATCGCAAGGTCTTGCTATTGCTGCACGACGAAAGCTTGGCTGAGCACGGAGGCGCCAGTGGCTTGCGCGATGAGGGCTTGCTGGACTCTGCGCTGGCGAGGCCGATGAATCTGGCCTTGTACCAAGAGCCGGACATTGCCAGTCTCGCAGCCTGCTACTGTGTGGGTCTGGCCAAAAATCATCCCTTTATGGATGGCAACAAGCGAGCCGCTTTTCTGGCCATCGGTTTGTTTTTGATGGTGAACGGTTTTCGGCTCAAAGCGACCCAGGCTGAAGCGACGTTGACCATATTGGATGTGGCTGCGGGCAACATGGACGAAACAGCACTGGCCGACTGGATTCGAGCGCACATTCAGGCCAGGCACTAAACATCTTTCCTGCAACCAACCTCTACCTGACCACCGCAGGACCTACAGATGGGCCGAGCGGATCGACAGAAACGCATCTCCATGGTGTTGGCAAAACTTTTGAAAATCTAAAACAAAAAGTAGCGTTGCGCCATGGGCAGTTTGACTGCGGGGTCGCAGGTGAGCAGTTGGCCGTCGGCACGCACCGTGTAGGTTTGCGCGTCGATCTCCATTTTCGGCAGGTAGTGGTTGTGCACCATGTGCTGCTTTCTGATGCCACGTATGTTCTTGACGGCGCTGAGCGTCTTGGCCAGGCCAAAACGTTCTCCGATACCGGCGTTGAGGCCGGCTTGCGACACAAAGGTGAGCGAGCCACGCGCCAGTGCACCGCCATATGCACCAAACATGGGCCTGTAATGCACGGGCTGGGGCGTGGGGATGGAGGCGTTGGGGTCGCCCATGGCGGCCATGGCAATAAAGCCACCCTTGAGGATGAGCGCTGGCTTGATGCCAAAGAACGCCGGCTTCCACACCACCAGGTCGGCCCATTTGCCCACTTCGATGCTGCCCACCTCGTGGCTGATGCCGTGGGCGATGGCCGGGTTGATGGTGTACTTGGCCACGTAGCGTTTGGCCCGGAAGTTGTCGTTGCGGGTGGATTGCTCTGTGGCCTGCGTGCTGGATTCGGGCGCTGCCAGCCAGCCGCGCTGTTGCTTCATCTTGTGCGCGGTTTGCCAGGTGCGCAAAATCACCTCGCCCACCCGGCCCATGGCCTGGCTGTCGCTGCTCATCATGCTGATGGCGCCCATGTCGTGCAGGATGTCCTCGGCGGCGATGGTTTCCTTGCGGATGCGGCTTTCGGCAAAGGCCAGGTCCTCGGCAATGCTGGCGTCAAGGTGGTGGCAGACCATGAGCATGTCGACATGCTCGTCCAGGGTGTTCACCGTGTAGGGCATGGTCGGGTTGGTGGAGCTGGGCAGAAAATTGGCCTCGCCCACCACGCGCAAGATGTCGGGGGCATGGCCGCCGCCCGCACCCTCGGTGTGAAAGGCGCACAGGCTGCGGCCCTTGGTGGCGGCGATGGTGTTTTCCACAAAGCCGGACTCGTTGAGCGTGTCGCTGTGGATGGCCACCTGCACATCGGTCTCCTCTGCCACGTCCAGGCAGTTGCTGATGGCTGAGGGCGTGGTGCCCCAGTCTTCGTGCAACTTCAGGCCGATCACGCCGGCATTGATCTGTTCGCGCAGGGCGCCTGGCAGGCTGGCGTTGCCTTTGCCTAGAAAACCCAGGTTCATCGGAAACGCATCCGCGGCCTGCAACATGCGTTCGATGTTCCAGGGGCCAGGCGTGCAGGTCGTGGCAAACGTGCCGGTTGCAGGGCCGGTGCCACCACCCATCATGGTGGTAATGCCGCTAGCCAGGGCCTCTTCGATCTGCTGGGGGCAAATAAAATGGATGTGGCTGTCGATGCCGCCTGCGGTGACGATGTTGCCCTCACAGCTGATGATCTCGGTGCCCGGGCCGATGACGATGTCCACGCCGGGTTGGGTGTCGGGGTTGCCGGCCTTGCCGATGGCCACGATGCGACCGCCCTTCAGGCCGATGTCGGCCTTGACGATGCCCCAGTGATCCAGGATCAAGGCGTTGGTCATCACACAGTCCACCGCACCGCCGGCCTCTGGGCCACTGCCGGTGCCGTCGCGGGTTCGCTGGCTCTGGGCCATGCCGTCGCGGATGGTCTTGCCGCCACCAAACTTGACCTCCTCACCGTAGCCTCCGGCGCGCAGGGTCAGGTCCTCCTCCACCTCAATCAGCAGATCGGTGTCAGCCAGGCGTACCCGGTCGCCCACGGTGGGGCCAAAAATTTCCGCGTAGGCGCGGCGTCCTATGGTGGCCATCAAACAGCTCCCTGGGTTTCGGCCCGAAAGCCATAGACATGTCGTG
>JBJOJH010000341.1:0-2559 GCA_046046715.1 Pseudomonadota bacterium
GGCTCGCCTCAGATGTGGGCCGGGTTGAAAACCAGCTTGCCAGCCGGCGAGCCCATGGCCTCATCCACCACTTGACCAATCATGTCGGCCGTTACGGCTGAAAGGGTCCAACCCAGGTGCCCGTGGCCGGTGTTGTAGAACACGCAGGCAGATTTGCCCCGGCCCACGCGCGGCATCATGTTGGGCAGCATGGGGCGCAAGCCGGCCCAGGGCACCACGCTTTTGGTGCTGACGCCGGGGAAGCACTGGGCCACCCAATCCACTAGGGGCTTGATCCGGTCGGCGCGGATATCGCGGTTGTAGCCATTGAACTCGGCCGTGCCCGCCACGCGGAAACGATCCAGCCCCAGACGACTGGTGACCAGCTTGGTTTCGTCGTCCAGCAGGCTGACCGTTGGTGCCGACGCCTGGCTGCGGGCATCGGGCAGGTTCACGGTGATCGAATAACCCTTGACCGGATAGACATTCACGCGGTCGCCCAGCTGAGCCGCCAGGTCGCGACTGGCTGTACCAGCACAGACCACGAGGCCGTCAAAGGTGTAACGGGTGGCCTCTTCACCCTGGCGGGAAATCACAAAAGCCTGTTTGCCATCGGTGGTGACCGACTGCACATCCTGCTCGTACAGGCAGTTCACGCCCAAACGCTCGATGGCGGCAGCCAGGCCGTTGGTGAACTTGTGGATATCGCCGGTGGAATCGCTCTCGGTGAAATAACCGCCGTAATACTGGCCTGCCAGAGCAGGCTCGATGGCGCGCATTTCGTCGGGTGTCACGGCGCGACGTGGCAAGCCCCCTTCAGCCAGCATCTTGGACACCTTGCCCGCGTGGTCGAAGCCCGCCTTGTTACGGTAGATGTGAAGGATGCCCTCCTTCTTCAGGTCAAAGTCTATGCCCTCAGCCTGAGCCCAGTCGAACAGGTGTTTACGGGCCGCCACGGCCATGCGTGCGGTGGCCACTGTGTTGCGCTCGTAATTGGGAATGTTGGCAATGAACTCGGCAAACCAGGACAGCTTGTGCCAGCTGGGCTTGGGATTGACCAGCAGCGGGGCATCGCCCTTGAGCATCCACTTCAGGCCTTTGAGGATGGTGGAGCTGTGGTTCCAGACCTCGGCGTTGGAAGCCGACAGTTGGCCGCCGTTGGCAAACGAGGTTTCCATGGCGGCGTAGCGGTGCTTTTCAAACAGGGTGACCTTGAAGCCGCGCTTGACCAGCGCGTAGGCGGTGGTAACGCCCGTGATGCCGCCGCCGATGACTGCGATTGTTTTGCTCATGATGTCAGACTCCAAAAAACGTCATTGGGTGGAGCCGCCGGCACAGGATGTGCCCACAGCGCCCCCTCTGTTTTTGGACCTGAGAGATTCACACTGACCGGCCCTGGGGCCTGTCAGTGCTTGCTCCTTCGGTGCATCAGGTGACGAAAAGTCCCGATGCTCTTCAGAGTTCAATACACATGTGATACCGGTCCTTTTGCCTGAGAGTTTCCGGGGCGGTTGCTCCTTCGGCGCTGCCTGCGGCGTCTGCTTATGTAAAGCACGCCGGGCAGTCTCTCCCGATATCACGCCGGCGTAAACCGGCAAGCTGTCATTGTGTCAGAAATTGTTCGGTCAACCGAACCCAATAAGCCGAACCGATGGCCACGTTGTCGTCGTTGAAGTCGAAAGCCGGGTTGTGCACCATGCATGCCCCGGGGCTGTCGCCATCGCCGTTGCCAATCAGCAAATAACTACCGGGCACCTGCTCCAGCATGAAGGCGAAATCTTCACTGCCGGGTAGCGCGGGTGCCTGCAAGGTCACATTGTCGGCCCCCACCACATCCACCGCCACCTTGCGGGCGAAAGCAGTCTCGGCCGGGGTATTGACCAGCACGGTATAACCCGCTTTCCATTGGATGTTCGCCTGCACACCGTAGCTTTCGGCCTGGGCTGTGACCAGTGCCTTGATGCGGCGCTCAAGGGTGGCGCGTACATCGCGGTCCAGGGCACGCACGCTGATCTCCAGCGTGGCGGTGGCAGGAATCACATTGTTGGCCTTGCCGGAGTGCAAGGCGCCCACGGTGATCACCGCCATGTGCAGCGGGTCAATGTTGCGCGACACCACAGTCTGCAAAGCCATTACCACGCTGGCAGCAGCCACGATGGGGTCAGTCGCCCTGTGGGGCATGGCACCGTGACCACCGACCCCGGTCAGGGTGATGGTGGCGTAGTCGCTAGAGGCCATGGCCGCGCCCTCCCGCAAGGCCAGATGCCCCTGCGGATAACCCGGCATGTTGTGCATGGCAAAAACGGCATCACAGGGATAACGCTGAAACAGGCCGTCCTGCATCATGCGCAGAGCACCACCACCGCCCTCCTCGGCCGGCTGAAAAATCAGGTTCAGGGTGCCGTTGAAGTTGCCGCTTTCGGCCAGGTGGCGAGCAGCTGCCAGCAACATGGCCGTGTGCCCGTCGTGGCCGCAAGCGTGCATCAGACCTGGAGTGGCACTGGCCCAATCGGCCCCGGTGGCCTCCTGGATGGGCAAAGCGTCCATGTCGGCACGCAGCCCCAGGCAGCGCTGTCCGGT
>JBJOJH010000342.1:0-2704 GCA_046046715.1 Pseudomonadota bacterium
CCGCACCACCACCAAACGGACGATCGTCCACCCTGCGGTACTGGCCCAGCGCAAAATCCCGGGGGTTGGTGAGCCGCACATCAACTTGACCTGAGGCAAACGCCCGTCGGTTGATGCCCTGAGTAAGAAGAGGCGTGATCAGCTCTGGGAAGAGCGTGACAACATCAAACCGCATCAGTAATCTGGTTGCCAGTCGACGGTGATGACCCTGTCTATCAGATTCACGTCATCCACGAAAGAGGCGACGAATGGAATCATCCGTTCGCATGACTTACCGTCCTGCTCAAACTCCAGAACAAGCACGGTTTGCGGACCTGTGGACATCAAGTCTTTGACTCGCCCCAAGGGAACGGACTCTCGGTTTAAAACCGTCAAGCCGATGAGATCCACCCAGTAATACTCGCCTTCGGCTGCCGTTGGAAAGCTTGATCGCGCCACAAAAATTCGTGCTCCGCGCAGCGCTTCAGCTGTAGTTCGGTCCGGGACGCCATGCGCTGACGCCACCACTGAGTCGGAGTGATTTTTTGCCTCTATGACCGCCAGTTTGTGACATCCTGCGAACGAGGCGACGCCCCGGTCTGAGGGTAATAAGAACCAGCGTTTAGAGGAGAAAAGCGCTTCAGGATCAGCGCTGTAGGGAAGGATTTTGAACCAGCCCTTGACTCCCCAGGCATCGGTGATGCGCCCCACTTCAATGGCATCGGCTGGCAACTCAGCCGCATCGAGGTCAAGGGCCATCACCGTCGCTTCACGCTGCCTTTGCAGCAGCTTGGTTGATCAGGCGCTCAACCGTAGGCGAAGCCTGCGCACCCACGCTCTTCCAGTAGGTCAGGCGATCCTGAGCGATACGGATACTTTCTTCACCGCCCTTGGCAATCGGGTTGTAAAAGCCGATACGCTCGATGAAACGGCCATCGCGGCGGGTACGCTTGTCAGCAACGACAATGTTGAAAAAGGGACGTGCTTTTGCACCACCGCGAGCGAGTCGAATGACGACCATAATTTATCCTTTGGGAGTCAGGTCCTTGGACCTGCCAGTAATTCAAGCATTGATCCCGGAGTTGAGACACGCAACATGACCACCCGGCCAGTCACACCCCGAAAAGCCCGCCATTATAACTAGCACACACCAGCATGCTCATCATTCGCGCCAGCACCGATGCCGACGTTCCTCACATCACCACCATTTACCAACATCATGTCTTGAACGGCAAGGGAACTTTCGAGATAGATCCGCCCGATGAATCTGACATGGCTATGCGTCGCGCAGACGTGCTTTCCAAGGGTCTGCCTTATCTAGTCGCGGAGCTAGGGGGTGAAGTTGCTGGATTTGCCTATTGCAACTGGTTCAAACCACGCCCGGCCTACCGTTTTTCTGCAGAAGACTCCATTTACCTGGCACCAGGCAAGGCAGGCAGCGGAATTGGAAAATCTCTCCTGGCGGAACTGTGTGCGGCGGCCGAGCGCGCCGGCGTACGCAAGCTGATCGCTGTCATCGGCGATTCCCACAATGCTGCCTCGATCGGGGTGCACAGCTCATGCGGCTTTACCAGCGCCGGGGTTATCAAAAACTGTGGCTGGAAATTCGATCAATGGCTAGACATCGTTTTGATGGAAAAAGAAATAGGCCAGGCAGCGCAAACCAAACCTGGAGCATGAGCGACATGAAAAACAAGACCACAGCCACCTGGCTGAGCTTTTTAGGCGGCCCACTTGGATTGCACCGCTTCTATCTGCATGGCCCCACAGACCTGCTCGGGTGGCTGTTACCCGTACCTACGGCCCTGGGTCTTTACGGCATAGAGCGGGCACAGCAATTCGGGTTGGACGATCAATTCAGCTGGCTGCTGATCCCCTTGCTGGGCTTCACGGTAGCCGCCTGCGCCCTGAACGCCATCATCATCGGGCTGACAGCACCGGAAAACTGGAATCGCCGTTACAACACGCTTGCAGCCGAGGATGAGGCGGCAGGGAGCAGCGGTTGGCCCACCATTATTGGCGTGGCTTGCGCGCTGCTGATCGGAACCACAGTTCTGATGTCTAGCGTCGTGTTCAGTTTCCAGCGCTATTTCGAATACCAGATCGAGGAGAGCAAAAAGCTCTCCCAATAAGACTCAAAACAGTTGTAGGCTCGCCCAATAAGCCAGTGCGGCAACGAACGCGCTGGCGGGAATGGTGAAAATCCACGCCCAAACAATGTTGCCTGCAACCCCCCAGCGCACGGCACTCGCCCGGCGGGCTGAGCCTACGCCCACAATGGCCCCGGTAATGGTGTGCGTTGTCGACACCGGTATGCCCAGGGCTGTCGCCAGGAACAAGGTGATTGCGCCACCAGTTTCGGCACAGAACCCACCCACTGGTTTGAGCTTCGTGATTTTTTGACCCATGGTTTTGACGATACGCCACCCCCCGAACATTGTTCCGGCGGCGATGGCAATGTAGCAACTCGCAATGGTCCAGGTGGGTGGTGACTTGTCGTCAGCTGCCACGTACCCCGTCGCAATCAGCATCATCCAAATGATGCCTATCGTTTTCTGGGCATCATTACCGCCATGCCCTAAGCTGTAGGCGCCAGCGGACAGCAACTGCAGTCGCCGAAACCAGCCATCGACCCGCAAGGGCGCACAACGCCTGAATGCCCAGGCCACCATGAGCATCATCAGAGACCCCAGCAAAAAGCCCAACGCCGGGGAAACAAAGATGA
>JBJOJH010000343.1:0-11216 GCA_046046715.1 Pseudomonadota bacterium
CAAAAGGAGCAAAGGTGCGTATGAAAGGCATGAAACGCGCCACAAAAATGGTGATGCCGCCGTAGGTCTCGTAAAAGGCGTGGGCCTGGTCAAACGCTCTTTTGTTGAAAAAGCGCGAGTCCTCCCACTGAAAGACCTTGGGCCCGAAGTAGCGGCCGATGGTGTAGTTGCACTGGTCGCCCAGAATCGCAGCCACCAGCAAAACACCGCAGGCCAACGAGAAATCCATCATGCCCACGCCGCACAAGGCCCCCACCACAAACAACAATGAATCTCCGGGCAGAAAAGGCATCACCACCAGCCCGGTCTCGACAAACACGATCAGGAACAGCAGGGCATAAACCCAGGCGCCGTAGCTTTGAACAAAGGCCTCCAGATGCCGGTCTACGTGGAGGATGAAGTCGATGAGCAGGGTGATGTATTCCATGGGCGGGAATTATCCCAGCCCACTATGACCAGGTTTTAAACCCCTCAAGTCCGCAGGCTGGCCTGGATGTCGGCCTCGAATTGGCGCAAGGCCGTGTCGGTTAACGCATCGGTAGCCAAGCCAGCGGCAAAGTCAGGCCTGATGGTTGCGGCATAAGCCCCCATCGCGATCAAGCGACTCAGCACATCGCCCGATTTGATGCTGGCAGCCAGCAGACGCGGACCACCTTCGCGCTGCACGGCGACACAGGCCTCCAAAAACGGCCAGACATCCCGGCCGTCGGCCTGCAAACGGCCGATGTAAGGCGCCACGTAACGCGCCCCCTGTGCTTGCGCCCACAACAGCTGCATGGGGTTGGACACCCCAGTCAGCAGCACCGGCAGACCCAGCGTCCGCACGGCAGCCACGGTCGCCTGCCAGTCGGGGTGACACGGCAGCTTGATGGTGAGTTCCACACCCGCCTGCAGGGCTGCTGCTTTCAGGGTGTTGCACCAGCGCACGGCCTCATCCACATCGGGTGCAGGCAGCTGCACCATCAGCTCCGCCAAGCACTGCTGCTGCACGCTTTGGATGAGCTGCAGGTAGGCCTCCAGAGACACCGGCAGTCCGGCCGCGTGGATCAGAGTGGGGTTGGTGGTCACGCCACGTACGGGCGCACAACCTGGCGGCAGCCGCCACGAGCTGGCCTCGGCGGAGTCGAGATAGATGATCAAACCAGATCCTGCTTCAAAAAGATGTCTTTGTCGGGGAAAAACTGAGTATGCAAGGGTAACAGCGCTCCCCCGATGGCACGGGCATGCGCCCCCACCTTACCGGGCAGCACCACAGGTGTGTGCAAACCCTGACTCGGATAGTGGGCCAAATTGGCACGGGTAGTTTCGATGAGTGCGGCCATCAGGGGTGAACCGAGGGACCCGTCGATCACAACGGCGTCAATATCCAGAAGTGCTGACGCCGTGGTGATACTCATGGCAAGTGCCTCACTGGCTTGGCTGAGCCAAACTTCGGTGTGCTCCTTGAAAAGCGGACCCATGATGTGATCTTGCTGCACGATGTTGGGGTCGTGCCCGGCAGCCTGCAGAGCCTGCTCCAGCTGCCAGCCCGATGCCAATTGCAACAACTGCATGGGGTCAGACCCCGGCATGGCAAGCCCCGTGGGTATGGAGCCCAAAGCGCCAGCATTTTGGCGAGCACCACTGATGATGTGACCACCCAACACCAGAGCACCACCAATGAAGGTGCCCACAAAGACGTACAGATAGTTGCCAACGGCCCGCCCGTGTCCTTGCACCAATTCGGCCACACAAGCGGCTACGGTGTCTTTAGCAAACGAGACGGGAACCTCTGTCAAGGCTTGGACAGCAGCTGGTAAATCGAAGTCAGCCCACCTTTGCAATGCAGGCGCAGCGTCACCCCCCATCAGATGCGCCCATTGATGCATGGACAGCGGTGCCGTCAAGCCTATGCCCACGGTGCGCGACCAATGTTCACCCAGTGCAGATTGCATGTCTGCCAGCGCGGTGCGTATGTTTGCGAGTACGACGTCAGGGTCAGGATATGGGTAGTGAAACTGCTGGCTGTGCCGGGTATGGCCCACGAAGTCGCAAACCAACACCTCCAGACTGCGCCGACCGACCTGCAAACCCACACTGAACACGCCTTCTGGATCCAGTGACAAGGGCACCGAAGGCTGCCCAATGCGGCCACGAACACGATCCTGCTTGATCAACAAGCCATCTTCCAGAAGACGGTTGACGATCACAGAGATGGTCTGGGTCGAAAGCTGCGTCACACGCGCGAGATCGGCCTTGGCGATAGCGCGGTGGTGACGAATGGCCTGAAGAACGATGCGCTCGTTGAACTGGCGCATGCCACTGTGGTTGGATCCACGCATGTGACGCGAATCTTTGACGAATCCGGGAGTGGCGTTCATAAAAAACCAATTCGGCCCCGCAGGGCCGGGACACTACATCAGGCCGCGACAGACTCGGCGCTCAGGCTGGCGGGATCAATGGCACCGGTGATCAGACCCACGATTTCCTCGGGATGGGTGTCACGGGTTAGACGGTTACAGATGATGCGGCCCTGACGGAACACCCAGATACGGTCCACCAGATCGAACACCTGTCGCAGGTTGTGGCTGATGATGATGAGCGGAATGCCCTGCTGCTTCAAACCCTTGATGATCTGCTCAACCTTTGCCGTTTCTTGTACCCCGAGGGCTGCCGTAGGCTCGTCAAGAATGATCAATTTCTTTGCAAAGCCGGCCGCACGAGCGATGGCCACGCATTGGCGTTGGCCGCCTGACATGCCACGCAGGCTCTCCTTCATGTCCTGGATCTTCACACCGGTCGTCGAGAGCATGTCGATCGACTTGTCACGCATGGCCGCATGGTTCAGCACCGACAGGGGGCCCAGGTTGAAACGGGTGATTTCGCGCCCAAGAAATATGTTGGCTGGCACATCCAGGTCTTCTGCAAGAGCGAGGGTCTGGTAAACAGTCTCGATGCCCTGCTCCCGAGCGTCCAGAGGGGAATCGAAGCTCACCGCTTCGCCGTCAAGGCGAATGTCGCCACTGTTGGGTTGCTCAGCGCCTGTGATCAAGCGGACAAAGGTGCTCTTACCAGCGCCGTTATCACCAACGATAGCGGCGTGCTCTCCGGGCATCAACTGGAAACTTGCGTCGGTCAAGGCCTTGACGCCACCGTAATGTTTGGTCAGGCCACTGATGGAGATAACGGGTGTAGAGCGGTTCATGTTCAGGTCTGTAGAGATAGGGATGAGTGATGATGCCGCAAAATCCAGACAAACCCTATTAGTAAAACCCCTAGGTTTATTTATTATTTTTTCTGCTCTAATTCGTTTCACAGCGAGGTCAGCAATGTCTGCTGTACCCGCTGCGAACCCTAACAACGGAGATATATCTCAATGAGCATCCAACGCACCGTTAGCCGTCTTGCTGTCGTTATGGCAGCCGCTGGCCTGATGTCTTTCGCACAAGCCCAAACCATTGCCTACGTCACCAATGGCAACACCAACGAAGGCTGGACCCTGATCAACGGCGGCGCCAAGAAGGCCGGCGCAGCACCAGGCGTCAAGTTCATTGAGCTGGCTGCCGAAAAAGGCGATCTGTCCAAGCAGTTGGCCATCGTCGAAGACATGATCACCCGCAAGGTTGACGCCATCGCTATCGCCCCTGTCGACAGTGCTGGCATCGCACCTGCCGTGAACAAGGCCATGGCCGCTGGCATCCCAGTGATCGCTGTGGACACCGGCATCTCTGGCGCCAAGATCACCAGCTACGTCGCCACCGACAACGTGCCCGCAGCGCGTAGCCAGGGTGACTGGGCCGCCGACCAGATCAAGGACGGCGACACCGTGATTTACGTGACCGGCGACCAAGGTCAGTCTACTGGCCAAGAGCGTAAAAAAGGCTTCCTGGACGGCCTGAACGCCAAGCGTAAGAACGTGAAAGTGGTTGAAGTGCCCACCTCTTGGGACCAAACCCAGGCTCAGAACGGCGTTGAAGCCGCTCTGCGTGCCAACAAAGACGTCAAGGTCATTGCTTGCGCATGGGACGGTGGCGCTTTGGGTGCCAAGGCAGCCATGCTGGCTTCCGGCCTGAAGGCTGGCTCGATCAAGATCGCTGGCTTTGACGGTTCCCCCGCCGGTCTCGACATGATGAAAGACGGCTGGCAACAAGCCAACTCCGCACAGATGCTGGCCAAGATCGGTCAAGTCGGCGTAGAAACAGCGATTGCTGCTGCCAAGAAGCAAACCGTCAGCGCGCGCATCGACACGGGTAGCTTCCTGGTTCTGCCGTCCAACGTGGACAAGTTCGCCAAAGACTCTGGCGTTGTCCAGTTCATGAAGAACAAGTAATTCGCGGTTCTTTCCGTGACTCAACGGCCGCGGTTTCGCGGCCGTTTTTCATCTTTACAACGAAAGCACGTTTATGCGTTTCATCACCCGTCAAGAATGGTACGGCGCCCTGATCGCTGTTCTGGTCCTGGGCGTCGCCCTGACCTTTGCATCGCCCTACTTCCTCACCTCAGGCAATCTGACCAACATCCTGGTGCAGGCCTCGGTGGTTGCTCTGCTGGCTGGCGGCCAAACCTTTGTGATTCTGACGGGTGGCGTTGATTTGGCCGTGGGCGCACTGACTGCCCTTTGCGGTGCAGTCGCTGGTTACATGATGGTCAAGCTAGGCATCAATCCCTACATCGCCATCCTGACCGCCTTCGCCATAGGCTTAGCCGTCGGCGTGTTCAACGGCTATCTCGTGGCATTCGTTGGCATTCCCTCCTTCATCGTGACCCTGGGTGGGCTCACTCTATGGCGCGGCCTGGCATTTGATGCCACCGGGGGCTTCGACATGTCAGGCATGCCCGCACCTCTGCCATTCATTGGCTACGGAGAGTTGTTCGGCCTGATACCCATGCCGATCGTGATCATGGCTGTGTTCTACATCAGCATGGCTTTTGTGCTTTCCAGCACCAAGCTGGGTCGCTATGTTTACGCCATCGGCTCCAATGAAATGGGTGCACGCCAGGTAGGTATCAACATCCGCATGTACAAGCTGGCGGTGTACGTCGTATCTGGCCTATGCTGCGCACTGGCCGCCATTGTGCTGGCTGGACGCATGGATTCTTCGAGCGGCAAGATGGCCCAAATGGCCGAGCTTGATGCAATTGCAGCCGTCATTTTGGGGGGCACATCCTTGTTTGGTGGCCGAGGCAGTCTGTGGGGCAGCCTCTTGGGCGCTGTGCTGATCACCATGATCCGAAACGGCATGAACCTGCTGGAAATTTCGCAGTTCAAGCAGATGATGGCTATCGGTGCGGTGGTCATCGTTGCCGTCTGGATTGACGTTGTTCGTCGCAAGCACCTTCTGAAGAAGTGAATCAAATGACCGGACAAGCAATCTGGATCCTGGGCGAGTCCCTGATGGACTGCGTGGCGCAGCCCAACGGCATGCTGAACCCTTTGATGGGCGGCAGCCCCTACAACCTGGCACGCGCTGCTGCCCTGCGCGGTGCCGAAGTTGGTTACATCAATCCGTTTTCGACCGATCGCTTTGGCGACCAGCTCGAGGAACGCCTCACGGCCGATGGCGGCCGAGTCTTATCGAAACGTAGCAGGCTGCCCACCTCGCTGGCGGTGGTCCAGATTACCAATGGGCAGCCCAGCTACGGCTTTTACCGTGAAGGTGTCGCCGACCGCGACTACACGCCGCAAGAGGTGATTGAGCAGCTTCGTGCGGCACCTCAGCCAGGGGTGTTGCACACCGGTTCCTTAGCACTGATTCCGCCCGAACACGAGAAAGTGCTGGAAGTCATCAGTGCCGCCAAGGCCCTGGGCTGGACTATCAGCGTGGACGTGAACCTGCGACCCAAGCTGGCGGCAGACATGAACGCGTACATCGCTGCGGTGCTGGCTGTGGCGGCGCAGGCCGATTGGCTGAAATGCAGTGATGAGGACTGGGAAACCCTGGGCCTGGGCGAATTACGGCTTGCACAGGCCCAAAAAGGCATCGACTATTTCGCTGCCAATGGTACGCAGCGCATCGCCATCACCTTTGGGGGCGACGGCGCTGCGCTCAGCATCAATGGCAAAGTCGCCACGCAAGGCGTGCCCAAGGTACAGGTGATCGACACCGTCGGCGCGGGTGACACCTTCTGGGGTAATTGCCTGGCCGACTGGGCCATGAACGAGGCCGGTGCAGCCGATCGCGTGGCCAGCACCCTGACCCAGTCCATGCTGGCCGCCGCCATCAACTGCAGCCGGGCCGGCTGTCAGCCCCCGTCAGCCGCAGAGCTGAAACAGGCGCTTTAATTTTTTATCAAGCGTATCAGGTCAACTTTTTCTCGGCCTGGGCCCGCAGAGCTACTCCAAAACACTCTTCGGTCCATTCCTGATTCAGGGCGCGCTGCATCAGGGCTTGCTGGCTCTCGGGCGCCAGTCCGCCCAGGGTCGGGTCGCGGTCCAGATTAGTGGGGAAGGCATAGCCCTCGGCACACGCAGCCAGGGCACAGGCTGTGTCCTGTGGCGACCAAGCCTCTTGCTGGCCCAGGGCCTTGAAGTGGGGATACAAGGCCAGGGACATGCGCAGGCGATCTACCGACTCCATCGTCCGTCCGAAGGCCGACGACACCTGCAGCAGGTTGGCCATGCGGCGAATTTGGGACGAGCGGTTGTGACCCGCCGCATGGATCAGCGCAGGGTTGAAAAATACCGCATCACCCTTGCTCAAGGGCAATTGCACATGATGGGCGTCGAAATAAGCCTGAAACTCGGGCTGACCCGACACCATGTATCCGGGTCCGTATTTTTGTGAATGAGGCAGGTACAAGGTCGGGCCGCTTTCCAGGGGCATGTCCACATGCGCTACCGCACCTTGCAATGTGAGCAAGGGTGACACGGCGTGCACATGCGCGGGGTAGCGCACAGCCTGCTCGGGCGTACAAAACCCCAGGTGGTAATCACGGTGCGCCACCTGCGCCTCGCCACCGGGGTTGACGCAGTTCACCTGAGAGGCGACCTGGTAACCCGGGCCCAGCCAGGCCTCGAAAGCAATCGCCAACAGGTCGTTGGCGTAGTAGCGGGCAAACACCTCGGGTGAGCGCAGGCACAGTTTTTCCAGGGCGTTCCAGACCCGGTCATTGGCCCCTGGCTTGGCAAAGTGATCGCCCCCACTGCCGCCGGCACGCTCGGCCTCGATCATGGCCTGAAATTGTGTTGTGGCACCGTCCACTACCGACAAGTCTGCATACGCGCTTTTCAGGACCAGGATGCCAGGCCCGTCTTGCCAGACCCAAGCCCACTCGGCCATCAAGGCCGATCTGTCGGCCTGAGGCGACACGGATTCAAGCAGCTTTTGCCGCAACACGGCGCAGTCGTAAACCGGCACCTCCTGCGTGATGTTCGTTGCCCAGGGGCAGTCCTCAGCACGGGTGCGATCTTGCAAGACCTGCTGCAGGTCTTCGAGACGACGGTCTTGCAGGGTGTACCAGCGGCGCAGCTGTGGCCTGTTGGTGTCTGTTTTTGCGTTTAGATAGGTATCGGTCATGGCAGACGGAACCAAAGTTTGAGGTGAGCTTGTTGTTATGAGCCTGCGCCGAAGTGTAGGGATTTCGGATCTCACTGACCACGCAAAAGACCATCTTGCAGGCGCACGGCAAGGCGCTTACCACCCCTACAACTACGGTGTCCAACATCCTGATCGTCGCGCATTACAACTTGCACAGCGGACTTTGAGTGGGTTTTGAGTGGCTTACTTCTCAGCTCCGCACCCTCACTAGACCACCCCAACAGCCTTACTAGGGTTTTCGATACTAGGGTTTTCACTTATTAAAACAGATAGATTTAGTTAAAAAAGATCGATATAGTTCAGCCACGCCTAACAATGGCGTGAATCCTCAGCCTGAAAACTGAACCTTCATCTCCTTCATCTTTACTACACAGAGAAGACACCATGAAAAAGACCACCGCCGCCCTGGCACTGACCGCGATTGCCTTTGCAACCACCAGCGCTTTTGCAGCTGAACCCGTGATCGGCCTGATCACCAAGACCGAAAGCAACCCCTTCTTCGTGAAGATGAAAGAAGGCGCATCGGCTGAAGCCAAGAAACTGGGCGCCAAGTTGTTGAGCGCTGCTGGCAAGCAAGACGGCGACACCGCCGGTCAAATTAGCGCCATGGAAAACATGGTTGCAGCTGGTGCCAAGACCATCCTGATCACATCTTCTGGCGACGCCATCGTCCCCACCATCAAGAAGATCAAGGCTCAGGGCGTGCAAGTGATTGCTCTGGACAGCCCAGTTCCCGAAGCTGATGCCCTGTTCGCGACCAACAACTACAAGGCTGGTGAGCTGATCGGCGCTTACGCCAAGGCAGCCCTGGGCGGCAAGAAGCCCGTCATCGCCACCCTGGACCTGTTCCCTGGCCACCCCGTGGGCGCACAGCGTCACAACGGTTTCCTGGCCGGTTACGGTCTGAAGACCCTGCCTGCTGAGAGCAACGAACTGGCTCAACCCGCAGAAGTGGTTTGCATGGCTGACAGCTTCGGCGACGCCGCCAAGGGCCAGACCGGCATGGAAAACTGCCTGCAGAAGAACGGCAACATCAACGTGGTGTACGCTATCAATGAACCCGCTGCTGCTGGTGCTTACAAGGCCCTGAAGGCTGCTGGCAAGGAAAAAGACGTCGTGATCCTGGGTGTTGACGGCATGTGCTCCAACGGCGTGGGCAACGTTGAGAAGGGCGTGATTGCTGCGACCTCCATGCAGTACCCCCTGAAGATGGCTGCACTGGGCGTGGCTGCTGGCGTGCAATACGCCAAGGATGGCAAGCGTCAATCTGGCTACACCGACACGGGTGTGGACCTGGTGGTTTCCAAGGCTGTTGCTGGCGTCAAGAGCATCGACACCAAGACCGCTCGCGGCCAGTGCTGGGGCGATTAATTGGAATTTGATTAAGGCTGCGCCCAAAAGCGTGGTCTGAGTCCTGGTCTGTAGCCTACGGACCGTATCCTCGAAAGCCCCTCACGATGGGGCTTTCGTTCTCTTATCCCCGGTGCGTCGGTAGTTGACCGCAACTGCACGACGCCGATGACACACTCAAGCTCATCCCATGAACTCGCTAAAAGCCAAACTTCCTCCGATGGGAACTTTAGGTCCGGCTATCGCCCTGGTGCTGGCCTGTGCCTTTTTCTCGTTCCAGCACGAAAATTTTCTGACGCTGAAGAATTTCTCATTGATCATGCAGCAAGTCATGGTGGTGGGCACCATCGCCATCGGTCAGACGCTCATCATCCTGACGGCCGGCATTGACCTGTCGTGCGGCATGGTGATGGCCCTGGGCTCCATCGTGATGACCAAGTTTGCAGCGGACTATGGCCTGAGCGCCCCAGTCGCCATTTTGTGCGGCATTGCTGCCACCACCCTGTTTGGATTGATCAACGGTCTGCTGGTGACCCGCGTCAAGCTGCCCCCTTTCATTGTGACCTTGGGCACATTGAACATCGCGTTTGCCATCACCCAGCTGTACTCGCGGGCGCAAACCATTACCAACATCCCAGATGGCATGAATTTTTTCGGCGAGACTTTTGGCTTGGGCGACGCCCGCGTCGCCTTTGGTGTCGTTCTGATGCTGGCCCTTTACGTTGCGGTTTGGGTCTGGCTACGCGACACCGCCCAGGGCCGTCACGTCTACGCGGTAGGCAACAGCCCTGAAGCCACGCGTCTGACCGGTATCTCCACAGAAAAAGTGCTGCTGGGCGTGTATGTGCTGGCAGGCGTTTTTTACGGTGTTGCCGCTATGTTGACCGTAGCCCGCACCGGCGCCGGTGATCCGAACGGAGGCCAAACCGAGAACCTCGATGCCATCACTGCTGTGGTGCTGGGTGGTACCAGCCTGTTTGGTGGCCGCGGCATCATCCTCGGCACCCTGGTGGGCGCCATGATCGTGGGCGTGTTTCGTAACGGCCTGACGCTGATGGGCGTTTCTTCTGTGTACCAAATTCTGGTGACGGGTATCTTGGTGATTCTTGCCGTCGCAACCGACCAAATGTCCCGCAAAGGAGCACGTTAATGAGCGCTCAACCCCAAATCGTGATGCAGGCCAAGGGCCTGGTGAAACGCTACGGCCAAGTAACGGCCCTTGATGGAGCAGACTTCGAACTACGTGCCGGTGAAATTCTGGCCGTCATTGGCGATAACGGTGCAGGCAAGTCTTCGCTGATCAAGTGCCTGTCTGGCGCCACCATCCCCGACGAAGGTGAAATTCAGCTCGACGGCAAAGTCATTCACTTCAAGAGCCCCATAGACGCCCGGATGTCCGGCATCGAGACGGTGTACCAGGACCTGGCCGTGGCACCCGCCATGACCATTGCAGAAAACCTGTTTCTGGGCCGAGAAATCCGCCGCTCCGGCCTGCTTGGGGCATTGGGCTTCATCGACAAGAAAAAGATGCTGGAAGAAAGCATCGCCCGCATGAATGACTTGAAGGTCGGCATCCGATCCATGACGCAAGCGGTCGAAACCCTGTCGGGTGGTCAACGCCAGTGCGTGGCCGTTGGTCGTGCCGCTGCTTTTGCACAGCATGTGGTCATCATGGACGAACCCACCGCCGCCCTGGGCGTGAAAGAGGGCAATATGGTGCTCGAACTCATCCGCCGTGTGCGCGACCGTGGACTGCCTGTTGTGCTGATCTCTCACAATATGCCCCACGTGTTTGAAGTGGCAGACCGTATTCACATTGCCCGCCTGGGCAAGCGTGCTGCCGTGGTCAATCCCAAGAAAATCAGTATGAGTGACACTGTGGCCGTGATGACGGGCGCAAAAACGGTAGACGAATTGCCGGAAGACGCTCACGCATAAATAAAAAGACTGGAGACATAGATGCTCAAAGGAATAGACCCCCTGATCACACCAGAGCTGATCAAGCTGCTGATGGAAATGGGGCATGACGAAGGTTTGCTCTTGGCAGACGCCAACTTCACTGCCATGACTCTGGGCGCAGGCAAGCCGGTGCTGCGTCTGCCCGGTGCGGGCATGGTGGACGTGGTGCGCGCCATCAACGCCCTGCTTCCTTTGGCGGTGGATGTGAAGCATCCGGTGGCTTTCATGCAGGTCTCTGGCACCGAGCCCCCCTACCTGTCGGGTTTGCAACGCGAGGTGCTGGCGGAGTTGAAGGACAGCCTGCTGCCCGAACAGTCGCCAGAGCCTATCGAGCGCTATGCCTTTTATGAGCGGGTGAAGGGCGTCTGTGCCATTGTGGTGACGGGCGAA
>JBJOJH010000344.1:0-4066 GCA_046046715.1 Pseudomonadota bacterium
CTCGTTAAATAAACACGTGCTCAATCGGATGGGGCGGCAGGTGGGATAGGGTGCGACTCCTCCATCCTGGTGCGATTACAGGTGCAGGTGCATTCCTTGCTGTTGCGCATACGCAAGGCCGTCAGTCGGGTGTTCTTGCAAGATGCCCGGACCATGAAATTACGCAGAAATCAGGCGGTCGCAGGCCTCCGTCTCGACCCGCACCTGCTGGTGGCGTCGATCGGTGCCGTGCCGGTGTGGCTGCTGGTTGCTTCAGGTCTGGCGGGCCCGGTCTACCACCCGGCAGGTGTACTGGCGTGGCTGACCTTTGTGCTGTGGCAGCCGCTCTTGGAAGAGTGGGTGTTTCGCGGCCTATTGCAGGGCGAGTTGTCCCAGCGCATGGGCAGCGGGTCCCTGGCGGGAATCAGCTTTGCCAATGCCCTGACCACCTTATGTTTTGTCTTGGTCCACCTGGTGCATCAGCCCGCGATGTGGGCGGTGGCAGTGGCTCTGCCCTCTTTGGTGCTGGGCCATTTGCGTGAGCGCCTGGCCAGCGTGTGGCCGGCGGCGGCATTGCACAGCCTGTACAACGCCGGCTTCGGTCTTGCGGCTTGGTTTGCCCTGCGTTCAGGTCTGGGCAGCTAGCGAGGGACTGGCGCTGAACCTGTAAATCCCGTCTTCACCCCGTGTGCGGTGCAGCTTGCCGTCAAACCAGAGGGCGTGCAAGTGGGCGATGCACTCGCCCATGGCGAAGGTGGTCTGGTGCAGGTCCAGCGGGCGCTTGAAGAGGATGGGCATCACCTCTGCGGCAGTACACGGAGCCTCTTGGCAGGCTTGCATGACTTCTTCGAGGCGGTCGTGATGGTGGTCGTGCAGTTGCTGCACCCGGGTGTGGATACCGCGAAACGGCTTGCCGTGCGCCGGCAGCCCCAGGGTGTCGGCTGGCAGGCTCAGGAACTTGTCGATGGAGTCCAGAAACTGTTGCAAGGCATTGGCCTCGGGCTCCATGTCGTAGACGCTCACATTGGTGGAGATGCGAGGCAGCATCATGTCGCCGCCAATCAGCACCCGCAGCTCGTCGCAATACAGGGCGATGTGCTCGGGCGCATGGCCATAGCCGCTGATGCAGCGCCAGCCCCGTCCACCGATGCGGATCACATCGCCGTCCTGCATGCGCTTGAACTTCTGCGGTACCGCCGGCACCAGCGTGCCGTAGTAGTTGGAGCGGGCACCGATTTTTTCTAGCGATGCCGGGTCAGTCAGGCCATGCGCCGCAAAGAACGCTGCCGCACCATTGCCAAAGCCGGTGATGCCGTCGGCACCGATACGGGCCATGGTGTAGTCGGTTGCGCTGATCCAAAGGGGCGCTTGCCAGCGCTCGCAGAGCCAGTGCGCAAGCCCGATGTGGTCCGGGTGCATGTGAGTGACGATGACGCGCAGGATGGGCAAGCCGTCCAGCTCATTCGCAAAAATCTGCTCCCACTGGGCCTTGGCTTCTTCGCGGTAAATGCAGCAGTCCACCGCCGTCCAGCCTTGCACCTTGCGGCCATCGCCACTGGGATGTTCCATTTCATCGCGCAGCAGCCACAGGTTGATGTGGTTCAGCGCAAAGGGCAGGGCCATGCGGATCCATCGGATGCCGGCGTCCTGAGCTCCCGGCAGCCCTGGGTCGATGGGCAAGGTGCCCCCCGGCGTGGGGAGCTGGTCGCCCATGGGGTAGTCGAGCTGCTTTTCTAAATCGTTCATCGGTCAGGCTTTTGATTGATAATTGACGTTTACGTAAACGTCAACTTCGGACCATTGTAGGCCGACCATTACACCCTTGCCATGACTGTCTCTTACACCATCAGCGACCTGGCTCAGGAGTTTGACCTCACCACCCGCGCCATGCGTTTTTATGAGGATATGGGCCTTTTGCAGCCGGAGCGATCGGGCCCGGGTGGTCGCAATCGGGTGTACTCCACGCGCGACCGTACCCGCCTGAAACTGACGCTGCGGGCCAAGCGATTGGGTTTGTCACTGGTCGAAGCCAAAAGCATCATCGACATGTATGACAGCCCGCGCGACACGGTGCCGCAAATGCAGAAGTTTCTGGCCGTGCTGGCCGACCATCGCACGGTGCTCGAAGCCCAGATGGCCGAGTTGCAGGCCAACTTGGACGACCTGAAGCTGCACGAAAAGGAAGCCCGGGCTTTGCTTGCCAAGAGCGAGAAGGCGCAAAAGTCCGAAAAGCCAGCGAAAGCCGAAGGAGCCGCAGCATGACGTCTCTACTTGATCGGGTGAATGACAGCTTTGCCCGCCAGGGCATGATGCAGCACTTGGGCGCCAAGGTGGAACGGGTTGAGCCCGGCCTGGTCGAGATCGTGCTGCCGTATTCCGACAAGGTCACGCAGCAGCAAGGCGGCTTTCATGGTGGCGCCATCGGGGCGGTGGCTGACATTGCGGCGGGCTATGCGGGCCTGACGGTGGCGCCAGAGGGCATGGAAGTGGTGACGGTCGAATACAAGATCAATTTTTTGGCCAGCTTTCAGGGTGGCGAGTTGCGCGCGGTGGGACGGGTGATGAAAGCTGGCAAACGCATCATCGTCACCACGGCCGAGGTGCTGCACGTGGATGCCAGCGGCAAGACATCTAGTTGCGCGCTGATGCAGCAGACACTGGCGCCGGTGCCCAAGACCTACTGATTGCATCCAGATCAATACAAACCCAACCCAATCCAATCCAATCCAATCCAACCCAATACAAGCAATCTCCAGGAGACCGGCATGACCCCACTTCCAGGCCTGAACTTCCAATTAGGCGAAGACATTGATGCGCTGCGTGAGGCGGTGCACGACTTTGCCCAGACCGAAATCGCACCCCGCGCGGCAGAGATCGACCGCAACGACCAGTTCCCCATGGACCTGTGGCGCAAGATGGGCGATCTGGGCGTGCTGGGCATCACCGTGGGCGAGGAGTACGGCGGGGCCAACATGGGTTATCTGGCGCACATGATTGCCATGGAAGAAATCTCGCGTGCCTCGGCCAGCGTGGGGCTGAGCTACGGCGCGCACAGCAATTTGTGCGTGAACCAGATCAAGCGCAATGGCAGCGATGCCCAGCGCGCCAAATACCTGCCCAAGCTGATCAGTGGCGAGCATGTGGGGGCGCTGGCCATGAGCGAGCCGGGCGCGGGCAGCGATGTCATCAGCATGAAACTGCGGGCCGAGGACAAGGGCGGCTTCTACCTGCTCAATGGCAGCAAGATGTGGATCACCAACGGGCCGGACGCCGACACCCTGGTGGTGTATGCCAAGACTGAGCCAGAACTGAATGCCCGTGGCGTGACCGCGTTCCTGATCGAGAAGGGCATGAAGGGCTTCAGCGTGGCGCAAAAGCTCGACAAGCTGGGCATGCGAGGCAGCCACACCGGCGAGCTGGTTTTCAGCAACGTCGAAGTGCCCGAGGCCAACATTCTGGGTGGCCTTAACCAGGGTGCCAAGGTACTCATGAGCGGCCTCGACTACGAGCGCGCCGTGCTCACCGGCGGCCCCCTGGGCATCATGCAAGCCGTCATGGACAACGTGGTGCCCTACATCCACGACCGCAAACAATTTGGCCAAAGCATCGGCGAGTTTCAGCTCATTCAGGGCAAGGTGGCCGATATGTACACCCTGCTGCAGGCCGGGCGCTCGTTTGCCTACACCGTGGCCAAAAACCTCGATTTGCTGGGCGTGGAGCATGTACGTCAGGTGCGCAAGGACTGCGCCAGTGTCATCTTGTGGTGTGCCGAGCAGGCCACCAAAATGGCGGGCGACGGCGTGCAGATTTTTGGTGGCAATGGCTATATCAACGACTACCCGCTGGGTCGGCTGTGGCGCGACGCCAAGTTGTATGAGATAGGCGCCGGCACCAGCGAGATCCGCCGCATGCTGATCGGCCGCGAGTTGTTTGCCGAGACCATGTAAACACGTGTCCCAGACGGGTCCTGAAATCCAGATGACAGTTGGGTGCAAGACCACCCCGAGATAATCGAACGCATGACCAATAGCCTTCAACATCTCATCGACAACAACCGTGTCTGGGCCGCCCGCATGGAGCAGCAGCG
>JBJOJH010000345.1:0-2556 GCA_046046715.1 Pseudomonadota bacterium
GTCGCACCGACACTTTCATGCCCTGGCCTTCGTTCGACTCGATCTCCACCGTGCCATTGAGGGCCGAAATATTGCGCTTGACCACATCCATACCCACGCCGCGGCCGGAGACGTCGGTCACGACCTCGGCGGTAGAGAAGCCTGGCGCAAAAATCAGCTGCCAGACTTCAGCATCCGACATCTGATCCGATACATCCAGACCCCGCTCCCGGGCTTTGCGCAGAATTTTCTCGCGCGACATGCCCCGGCCATCGTCACGCACCTCGATCACGATGGAGCCACCCTGGTGTGCGGCCGACAAGGTAATGGTTCCGGTGTCCGGCTTACCAGCTGCGCGGCGGTCTTCGGGCAGCTCGATGCCATGGTCGCAACTGTTGCGCACCAAGTGAGTCAGCGGATCGGTGATTTTTTCGACCAGCCCCTTGTCCAGCTCGGTGGCTTCACCCTGCGTCACAAAATCGACCTTCTTACCCAGTTTGCTGGCGAGGTCGCGCAACATGCGCGGAAAACGGCTAAACACCACCGACATCGGAATCATGCGGATTGACATGACCGACTCTTGCAGGTCACGGGTGTTGCGGTCCAGATCGCCCAGCCCGGATAGCAGGAGCTGGTGCAGGGCCGGGTCGAGCGCACGGCTGTTTTGCGCCAGCATGGCCTGTGTGATGACCAGTTCGCCCACCAGGTTGATCAACTGATCGACCTTGCTGATGGCGACACGGATGGTGGCGGCTTCAGGAGCGGCGGCAGGCACTGCAGCCCGGGCCCCGGCAGCTGGCTTGTGGGCATGCACATCGGCACTGTCGTGGTGATGGGCAGCATCTGCCGAGGGTGCGCCGGGCGCATCTTCGAAAAAACCATAGAAGGGAGCCGGCGCCAGTGGGGCATCCGCCGGAGGGTCGTCAGACACGAAAGCCGCCGCGCCTTGACCGGCCACCGTGATGCGAACGCTCTCGCGCGCCACATGAAACGCAAACAGATCCAGCAACTCTTCGTCGCTGGAGGTGGTTTTGACTTCAAACACCCGGGTTTTGGGATCCGAGCTGGCCTTAACCTCAATCTCGCCCAAGCCTGGAATATCGCGAAACAGGTCCTTGACCGCGTCGGCTTGCTCCGGCTTGTCCATGGGGCCAATGGCAATTGTCAGCACGCGCGGGCCGCCAGCCTCCGCTGGGGCGGGTGCCGCCACTGCCACGGGTGCAGGAGCAGGTGCTGCTACAGGGTCTGCTTTCACGGGCGCGGCCAGGGTCTTGCCTGCAGCCAGTGCGGCAATACGGGCGACCAGATCGCCGGTAGGCATGGCATCACCTTCGCCGCCGGCCTGGTGACGGGCCAGCAGGCTACGCGAGGCATCTGCCGATTCCAGCAGCACGTCCACCATCATGGCGTTGGGCTGCAGCTCATGGCGACGCAGGCGGTCCAGCAAGGACTCCATCTGGTGCGTCAGTTCGGCGACATCCGAAAAACCAAAGGTGGCAGCCCCGCCCTTCACCGAGTGGGCGCAGCGGAAGATGCCATTGAGCTCTTCGTCGTCGGCGGTCTCCAGGTGCAGATTGAGCAGCATCTGCTCCATCAGGTCGAGGTTTTCACCAGCTTCCTCAAAAAAGATTTGATAAAACTGGGTGAGATCGAAATCACCGCCTGAACCACTGTCTTGATGTACGTCTGACATACCTGCCTCCTGTTGGAATCAGCCTCTAAGCTCGGGCTGAAGGCTTATTTCACGACCTTCTTGATCACTTCCAGCAAGCGTGCCGGATCAAAAGGCTTGACCAGCCACCCGGTGGCGCCCGCCGCGCGGCCAGCCTGCTTCATGAGGTCGCTGGACTCGGTGGTCAGCATCAGAATGGGAACCGTCTTGAAATTCGGGTGCTCACGCAGCTTGCGGGTCAGCCCCAGACCGTCCAGGCGGGGCATGTTCTGATCGGTCAGCACCAGGTCAAAGGTTTGGCGCTGCGCCTTTTCAAAGGCATCAATGCCGTCAACGGCTTCCACCACCTGGTGGCCAGCGCCGATCAGGGTAAAAGACACCATCTTGCGCATGGAGGGTGAATCGTCTACGGCGAGTATCAAGGACATGGAAGGCTCCGAAAGGGTGCAGCGTGTGGGGTTCAGGCTAAAAAAGTTCGATGGAACCAGCGTCCATCTCGTCTTGCGTTACAGGGTTGGGGCGCTCGGGCACATCATCGACAAAAGGCACGGCCTCACCGTCTTCGGTGCCCATGGACTCCGCCGCCAGGCGGTAGGCACAGCCCTGCAGAATTTTGGAGGTATGCACGATCAGCTGAGAGGCCAGATCCTGAAATTGCAGTTCGGTGACTGCAGCATTCAGGGCGTTGCGCACACCATCCAGCTCGGGATTGCCAGCCAGCGCAGGTGAGCTGAGATCGCCACTGGCAGCAGTAAAGCGCTGCATCAGGTTCTCCATGGTGTGAGCCAGGAGATTGTCCAGGCGCGCCAGGTCGTGCACCACCACCAGCAGTGAATCCTGCAGTTCGGCCACCAGCATGACGGGCAAACGCACGCCAGGCTCGGGGTTGTCAGAGGGGCTCGAAG
>JBJOJH010000346.1:0-14132 GCA_046046715.1 Pseudomonadota bacterium
GTGCAAGGCGATGGTGGTGGTGACTACGGCATCCATGATGCCCTCGGGAATTTCGCGTGTGGAGCCGTCCTTGGCGGTGTACAGGATGGCCGGGTTGGTCATCAGGTGGCCCACATTGCGCACAAACATCAGCGACCGGCCATGCAGGCGCACCTCGCCCTTGCCGTCGGGTGCGGTGTAGAGGCGGTCAGGGTTCAGGCCCCGGGTAAACGACTGGCCGCCCTTGGCGACTTCTTCGGTCAGGGTGCCCTTCAGGATGCCCAGCCAGTTGCCATAGGCCAGCACCTTGTCGTCGCCATCGACCACGGCCACGGAGTCTTCCAGGTCGAGGATGGTGGACAGGGCGGCTTCCAGCACCAGGTCACTCACGCCAGCGGCGTCACTGGCACCAATGGTGGTGCTGCGGTCGATCTGGATGTCGAGGTGCAGGCCGTTGTGCTGCAGCAGCACTGACGAGGGCGCGGAGGCCTTGCCCTGGTAGCCGATGAGTTGCTCGGGGTCTTGCAGCGAGGTGCTGCCGCCGTCCTTGAGCTTGACTGACAGCTTGCCACCCTTGATGACATAGCCCGCGGCATCGGCATGCGAGCCTTTCTTGAGCGGCGCGGTGCGGTCCAGCACATGGCGCGCGTACTCGATCACTTTAGCGCCGCGCACCGGGTTGTAGGCCTTGCCTTTTTCAGCACCGCCGGTCTCGGGAATGGCGTCGGTGCCGTACAGGGCGTCGTACAGGCTGCCCCAGCGGGCGTTGGCGGCATTCAGGGCATAGCGCGCGTTCAGGATCGGCACCACCAGCTGTGGGCCGGCCTGCTTGGCCAGCTCGGCGTCCACCTTGGTGGTAGTAGCTTTCACCTTGTCGGGCTGGGGCACCAGGTAGCCGATCTTTTCAAGAAACCCGCGGTAGCCGGCCATATCGCTGATAGGGCCGGGGTGGGCCTTGTGCCAGCTGTCCAGCTCGGTTTGCAGGCGGTCGCGCTCGGCCAGCAGGTCGATGTTCTTGGGGGCCAGGTCAGCCACGATGGCGTCAAAACCTTTCCAGAAGGCGGCGGGCTTAATGCCGGTGCCGGGCAGCACCTGCTCGTTGATGAAGGCGTGCAGATTGCTGGCCACTTGCAGGCGGTGAGCTTGGGTTCTTTGCGTCATGGTGGAGTGCTCCAGGAAGTGTTGAAACAGTAAAAAACGAGGTTCGGTTAAGACCAGCCAGAAACGTGCCTAGGCGTCAAAAAAGCCCATCACGTCGCGTAAGGTGCTGCCCGTGCGCACAGGCTGCGTGCCCAGCTCTTCAAAGGGGGCGTTGGCGCGGTTCACCCACAGCGTCTGGTAGCCATACCAGGTGGCGGCCAGCGCGTCCCAGCCGTTGCTGCTGACAAACACGATCTGGCTGGCGCTGAGCTTGCAGGCTTGCTCGCCCAGGGCGTAGGCGTCGGGGTGGGTTTTGTACTTGCGGATGCCATCCACGCTGATGACGTGGTCCAGCAGGCCGTCCAGCCCGGCAGATTTGACCGCCATGTTCAGCATGGCCGGGTCACCATTGCTCAGGATACCGGTCTGTATGCCGCGCGCTTTCAGGGTGCTCAGCACGTCGCGGTTTTCCGGGAAGGCGCTGAGGTGGTGGTACTGATTGAGCAGCTGCTCGACCTTGCTGTCGAAATCGCTCGTGGCCCACTGGGTGTGGTCGTAACCCGCAATCTTCTTGATGGCATAGACCAGCGCGGCCCGGGTCAGCTGCCAGAAGGGCTGGTAATGGCGACCGTGGTTGCTGGTGGTCACCAGGCGGGTGTATTCGATCTGCTTGTCGCGCCACAGCACGCTCAATGCCTGGCCCTTGCCGGGAAACATCTGCTCGGCCAGCAAGGCCACGCTGTACACATCAAACAAGGTGCCGTAGGCGTCAAACAAGACGGCCTGGGGCGTGTGGGAACGGGAAATGCTCATCCCTTGACTTTATTGCATACCCCGTCGTTTATTGTTGTGTTGAAAATATCAAAATCTGTGACTTTTTGGTGGGTAATTTGGGAGGCAAAGCGCATGGCCAAGCCCGCTGCAAAATCCCGCGCATACTGAAATACACACATGAACAACCTGCACCCACACCCATGACAAGGAGACAGACCATGAAAATTTGCATCTTGGGCGCTGGGGCCCTGGGTTGTGCCATGGGCGGCGTGCTGACCGAGGCCGGCCATGAGGTCTGGCTGATCAACCGCCACGCCGACCAGGTGAACGCCATGAATCAGCGCGGGCTCGTGCTGCGCACCGATGGCCTGGACCGTACCGTGCCCGTGCGCGCAGCCACCTCGGCACAGGGCGTGCCCATGGGCCTGGCAGATGCGCCCGTGGATTTGTTGATCGTGCTGGTCAAGTCTTTTCACACTGCCGAAGCCATGCAGTCCGCCACCGGCCTGCTGGGGCCGGACACGCTGGTGCTGTCTCTGCAAAACGGCCTGGGCCACGAGGAGGTGCTGGCACCCATCGTGGGCCGGCATCGCCTGCTGGCCGGCAAAACCTATGTGGGCGGCACCGCGCTGGGCCCAGGCCACGTGATTGCCGGCACGCGCCGCAAGCTGACCCTGATCGGCGAGCCCGACGGGGGCTTGACCGCGCGGGTGCAGCGCGTGGCCGACGTCTTTAACCAGGCGGGGCTGGACACCACCGCCAGTGCCAACATCATGGGCAATATCTGGGACAAGTTGCTGGTCAATGTGGCCACTGGCGCCGTTAGCGGCATTTCTGGCTTGCCTTACGGGCCGCTGTACCAGAGCGCTGAACTTCAAGCCACCGCCGTAGCCGCCGTGACCGAGGCCATGGCCGTGGCGCGGGCCAGTGGCGTGGCCCTGAGCATCACCGACCCGCTGGACGCCTGGCACCGGGCTGGCGCGGGCTTGCCCCCCGAATTTCGGCCGTCCATGTTGCAAAGCCTGGACAAGGGTTCCATCACCGAGATCGATTTCATCAACGGCGCCGTGGTGGCCCAAGGCGCCCGCCTGGGCGTACCCACCCCCGTCAATGCCACGCTGGTGGCTTGTATCAAGGGGATAGAGCAGCGGCTGCTTTTGGGCGGGCCGGCGGCTCAGCCGATCAAGAACTGAGGCTCATGACCCGATCAGCGCCGCGTCCAGCACTTCCACCCAGTGCTTCACCGGCGTAGCCGTGCCGCTTTGCAGGTGCTGGATGCAGCCGATGTTGGCGGAGACGATGCAGGTGGGCTGGCTCTCGGCCAGGTTGTTCAGCTTGCGGTCGCGCAGCTGGTAGGCCAGTTCGGGCTGCAGCACCGAGTAGGTGCCCGCCGAGCCGCAGCACAAGTGGCTTTCCACCCGGCTGGTCTGCACGTCAAAGCCCAGGGCTTGCAGGTGGGTCTCCACGCCGCCGCGCAACTTTTGGCCGTGCTGCAAGGTGCAGGGCGGGTGAAATACCAACGCCTGGGCTGCGTCCGTTTTGACCTTGCCCGTCAGGGCCGGTGCCAGCAGCGGCAGCAGCTCTGACAGATCCTGGGTCAGGGCGCTGATGCGGGCGGCCTTGCTTGCATAGGCCTCGTCGTGCGCGAGTGCGTGGCCATAGTCCTTGACCGTGGCACCGCAGCCCGAGGCGTTCATCACGATGGCCTCCACGCTGCCGTCTTCCACATAGGGCCACCAGGCGTCGATGTTGCGACGCATGTCGTTCAGGCCGCCTTCGGCATCGTTCAGGTGGGAGCGGATGGCACCGCAGCAGCCGGCCTTGTGTGCCACCAGAGTCTGGATGCCTGCCGCGTCCAGCACCCGGGCGGTGGCGCTGTTGATGTTGGGCATCATGGCCGGCTGCACGCAGCCCGCCAGCATCAGCACCTTGCGGGCGTGGACGCCTTGTGGCCAGGCATGCGCACTGGCTGGCGCGGGTGCGGGCACCTTGTTTTTGAGGGAGGCCGGCAACAAGGGCCGCACGAGCTGGCCCAGCTTCATGGCGGGGCCGAACAGCGGCGAGGTCAGGCCTTCTTTCAGCGCGGTGCGCATCACCCTTTCAGCCAGGGGGCGCTCGACACGGGCTTCGACGATGTTGCGGCCGATCTCCACCAGATGGCCGTAGTCCACGCCCGAGGGGCAGGTCGATTCGCAGTTGCGGCAGGTTAGACAGCGGTCCAGGTGCTGTTGCGTGCTGCGCGTGACTTCGCCGCCTTCAAGCACCTGCTTCATCAGGTAAATGCGGCCACGCGGCCCGTCCAGCTCATCGCCCAGCAACTGGTAGGTGGGGCAGGTGGCGGTGCAAAAACCGCAGTGCACGCATTTGCGCAGGATGGCCTCGGCCGCCTGGCCTTCACGGGTGCCGCTGAACTCCGGGCTGAGATGGGTTTGCATGTGGGGCTCTTTCAGCGCCAGGTGCAGGCGCGATGATCAAAGGTCGTTGTACAGGCGGCCGGGCTTGAATATACCGGCAGGATCAAAGGCCACCAGCCCGTGGGCTTGGAGTCAGTTATCTCCGGCCCACCAACGCTCACCCAGCTGCCCCTGCAGCCAGCTGACAAAGCCGCTGACCTTGGTGGTGACCAGCCTTGGGGACGGGTAGACCGCGTGAATTTCCTGAGAGGGCAGTGACCACTCCGTGAGCAAGGTGTGCACCTTCTCGCTTTGCACCGAGGCATGGGCCACATACCAGGGCAGTGCCGCCACACCCATGCCATCGCGGGCGCCTGCCAGCAAGGCCGACAGGTTGTTGGAGCGCAGTCGCCCGCGCACCGGCACCGACTGCAGCAGACCGTCCGCACCGGTGAAGTGCCAGCGTGCGTCGCCTTGCACGGTGCTGTAAATCAGCGCGTCGTGTCCAGCCAGGTCGCCCGGTTGCGCGGGGGTGCCGCGTGCCTGAAGGTAGTCTGGTGAGGCCACCACCACCCAGGGGTTGACGCCCAGAAAGCGCGCACCCAAGGTCGAATCCGCCAGCGATCCCATGCGTATGGCCACGTCGATGCCTTGCTCCACCAGGTTCACATAGCGGTCATCAAAGGTCAGCTCGACCTGCAGTTTGGGGTTCAGTCGCATGAAGCGCATCACCAGCGGTGCCAGTACCCGCCGCCCGAAAGCCACCGACGTGCTCACCCGCAGAGCGCCCTGTACCTCGGACTGCAACAGGGTGGCCAGGCTTTGGGCCTCTTCAACGTGGTGGGTGATGAGGCGGCACTTCTCGTAGTAAAGCGCACCGATCTCGGTGGGCGTAACGCCGTGGGTCGAGCGATGCAGCAGTCGGGCGCCGAGCTGTCTTTCGAGCTGCGCGACCATCTTGGTAGCGCTGGGCTGCCCGATGCCCAGGTCCGCAGCCGCCTTGCTGAAGGAGCCGAGGTCCACCACACGAATAAAGAGACGTAGAGCTTGTATGCGATCCATGGTGCGACAGTAGGCCACGTTCGGCGACAAATTGCCATTCCAAATTGGCATATGCCAAATGCTGCGCCGACGGCTTCCGCCTTCAGCGGCAATTCACGACCATCGCTACCAGTTCATTTTTAACTTGACTGGAGATGATGATGGCAAAGATGAAAGCTGCGATGGCAGCCGTGCTGGTGATGGAAAAAGAAGGCATCACGCAAGCCTTCGGCGTGCCGGGCGCGGCGATCAACCCCCTGTACAACGCGCTGCGCGAGCGTCAGTCCATCAGCCACATACTGGCTCGCCATGTGGAGGGCGCCTCGCACATGGCCGAGGGTTACACCCGGGCGCAGGCGGGCAACATCGGCGTGTGCATAGGTACCAGCGGCCCGGCCGGCACCGACATGATCACCGGCTTGTATTCGGCCATTGCCGACAGCATTCCGATCTTGTGCATCACCGGTCAGGCACCGCGCGCCCGCCTTTACAAGGAGGACTTTCAGGCGGTGGACATCGAATCCATCAGCAAGCCTGTCACTAAATGGAGCGTCACGGTGCGCGAGCCGGCCCAGGTGCCGCGGGCTTTTCAGCAGGCTTTTCACCTCATGCGCTCCGGTCGGCCCGGCCCGGTGCTGATCGACCTGCCCTTTGATGTGCAGATGGCCGAGATCGAATTTGACATCGACACCTACGAGCCGCTGCCCATTTACAAACCAGCTGCCAGCCGCAAGCAGGTCGAGAAGGCGCTGGACATGCTGCAAGCCGCTGAAAGGCCGCTGATCGTGGCTGGCGGCGGCATCATCAATGCGGATGCCAGCGACTTGCTGGTCGAGCTGGCAGAGCTGATGGGGGTGCCGGTGATACCGACCCTGATGGGCTGGGGCAGCATTGCCGACGACCATCCGCTGATGGCGGGCATGTGTGGCTTGCAAACCAGCCACCGCTACGGCAACGCCACCATGCTGGCCAGTGACTTTGTGCTGGGCATCGGCAACCGCTGGGCCAACCGCCACACCGGCAGCACCGAGGTTTATTGCAAGGGCCGCACCTTTGTGCACGTGGACATCGAGCCCACCCAGATTGGACGCGTCTTCATGCCTGATCTGGGTATCGTGAGTGATGCTGGTGCGGCCTTGGCTTTGTTTGTGCAAGTGGCGCGGGAGCGTCGGGCAGCCGGCAAGCTCAGGGACTACGGCGACTGGGCCCGGCGTTGCGCAGAACGCAAAAAGCTGATGCACCGCAAATCGCATTACGAGCAGACGCCCATCAAGCCCATGCGGGTGTATGAAGAGATGAACCAGGCCTTTGGTCGCGACACCATCTACGTGACCACCATCGGCTTGTCACAGATTGCCGGGGCCCAGTTTCTGCATGTGTACGGCCCGCGCCAGTGGATCAACTGCGGGCAGGCTGGTCCGCTCGGCTGGACGATCCCTGCCGCGCTGGGCGTGGTGGCGGCCGACCCGACCCGCACCGTGGTCGGCCTGTCAGGCGATTACGACTTTCAGTTCATGATCGAGGAGTTGGCGGTGGGCGCGCAATTTAGGCTGCCTTACGTCCAGGTGCTGGTGAACAACAGCTATCTGGGCCTGATCCGCCAGAGCCAGCGCGGCTTTGACATGGATTACTGCGTTCAACTGGCTTTTGACAACCAGAACATCCCCGAAAGCGAGGGCGATCTGCGCAGCTACGGTGTGGACCATCAGGCCGTGGTGCAGGGCCTGGGTTGCAAGTCCCTGCGTGTGACCGATCCAGAAAAAATCGGATCAGCCCTGATCGAGGCTCAGGCCATGGCGCGCCGCTACAGTGTGCCGGTGGTCGTGGAAGTGATTCTGGAACGGGTCACCAACATCGCCATGGGTGTGGAAATCGACAAAATCAACGAATTTGAAGACATCGATTGCCGCCACCCCGAAGGCACCCAGGGCCTGGCACTGGCCGGTTTGCTGGATTGAGCAGAGTGACTGCGATGCCCAACGAATTTCCCAAAAAATCAGGAGACCTTGATGCCCCGTTTTGCTGCTAATTTGTCCATGCTGTTCACCGAAGCGCCCTTTCTGGAGCGCTTTGGACGTGCCGCCCGCGCCGGTTTTCAGGCCGTGGAGTGCCAGTTTCCCTATGAGGCCACGCCCGAGCAGATCCGCGCCGAGCTGGACGCCTATCACTTGAGCATGGTGCTGCATAACTTGCCCGCCGGCGACTGGGCCGCGGGCGAGCGCGGCATTGCCTGCCACCCGGACCGCGTGGACGAGTTCCGCGCCGGGGTGGGCCGCGCCATCACCTACGCCCGGGCGCTGGGCGTGCCCAAAATCAACTGCCTGGTTGGCATTGCGCCCGCCGGTGTGCCAGTGGGGCTGGCCCGGCAGACCCTGGTGGACAACCTGCGTTTTGCCGCGGCCCAATTGCAGGCGGTGGGCATTGCCTTGCTGATCGAGCCCATCAACACCTACGACATTCCAGGCTTCTTCGTCAGCACCACGGCCCAGGCGCTGGCGCTGATGGACGAAGTGGGTTCAGACAACCTCTATGTGCAATACGACCTGTACCACATGCAGCGCATGGAAGGCGAGCTGGCCGGCACCCTGCAGCGCCACCTGAGCCGCATCGGTCATGTACAGATTGCCGACAACCCCGGCCGACATGAGCCAGGCACCGGCGAAATCAATTACCCCTTTGTGTTTGCCCATCTCGAGCGCATCGGCTACGACGGCTGGGTGGGGTGTGAATACAAACCGGCGACCACTACCGAGGCGGGCCTGGGCTGGCGCCCGACCCCCGCTGCAACCCTTTGATCTCCCTGATCTTCTTGATCCTCGTGATCCATCCTGAAAGCAGACAAACATGACTTCCACTTCACTTCGCATTGGATTCATTGGCCTGGGCATCATGGGCACGCCCATGGCGGCTCACCTCATCGCGGCTGGGCACCAGCTGTTTGTGTACACCCGCAGCAAGGTACCCGAAGCAATTGCCAGCAGCACGGCCACCCAGTGCACTAGTGCCCGTGGCGTGGCCGAGCGCGCCGACATCATCTTCACCATGCTGCCCGACACGCCCGATGTGGAGGCTGTGCTGTTTGGCGAAGCCGGCATTGCCGCCGGTCTGACCCCGGGCAAAACCGTGGTCGACATGAGCTCGATCTCACCCATCGCCACCAAGACCTTTGCACAAAAAATCAATGCCCTGGGCTGCGACTACATGGATGCCCCGGTGTCGGGCGGGCAAGTTGGGGCCAAGAACGCGACCCTGTCCATCATGGTGGGGGGCGACGAGCAGGTGTTTGCCCGCATTCGGCCCCTGTTCGAGCTGATGGGCAAGAACATCACGCTGGTCGGTGGCGTGGGCGACGGCCAGACAGCCAAGGTCGCCAACCAGATCATCGTGGCGCTCAACATCGAGGCTGTGGGTGAGGCGCTGCTGTTTGCTGCCAAGGCGGGCGCGGATCCGGCGCGTGTGCGTCAGGCACTGATGGGTGGTTTTGCTTCGAGCAAGATCCTGGAGGTGCATGGCGAGCGCATGGTGAAGCGCACCTTCGACCCCGGCTTTCGCATCGAGTTGCATCAGAAAGACCTGAACCTGGCACTCAACAGTGCCCGTTTGCTGGGCGTGTCTTTGCCCAATACGGCCACGGCGCAGGAGTTGTTCAACAGCTGTGTGGCGCACGGCGGCAAGGCCTGGGACCACAGCGCCATGGTGCGGGCGCTGGAGAATATGGCCAATTTCGAAATTGGACAAACACCATGAGCCTGACTCCACAGCAAACGCTGTTGCGGCAACTGTTTGATGCGGCCATCGCATCGGCCCAGCCTGCGCGTTGCATTCCGCCCCATCTGCCCCAGCCTCAAGACCTGGGCGGTGGCCGGCTGGTGGTGATCGGTGCTGGCAAGGCGTCTGCCGCCATGGCCCGTGCTGTGGAGGAAAGTTGGACCGGGCCGAAGTCGGCCTTGAGTGGCCTGGTGGTCACACGCTACGGCTATGCCGTGCCTTGCGAACATATCGAGATCGTGGAAGCCGCCCACCCCGTGCCCGATGAGGCGGGCTTGCTGGCGGCCCAGCGCATGCTGGACCTGGTGCAGGGCCTGACGCCCCAGGATCTGGTGCTGTGCCTGATTTCAGGTGGCGGCTCCTCGCTGTTACCCCTGCCACTGCCGGGCCTCACGCTGGCGCACAAGCAGGCCGTCAACCGCGCCTTGCTGGCCTCGGGCGCCACCATTTCCGAGATGAACTGTGTGCGTCGCCACCTCTCGGGCATCAAAGGCGGGCGGCTGGCGGCGGCCTGCCATCCGGCCCGAGTGTTGACGCTTCTGATCTCCGACGTGCCCGGAGATCGGCCCATCGACATCGCCTCGGGCCCCACGGTGGCCGACCCCACGACCTGCGAAGACGCGCTGGCCATTGTGCGCCGCTATGGCATCGAACTGCCAGAGCCGGTGCGCCAGGTGCTCGAAAGTGGCCAGGGTGAGTCGCTCAAGCCGGGCGATGCGCGCCTGGCTGGTGCCGAGACCCGCATGATCGCCACACCGCAAATGGCTCTGGAAGCCGCTGCTGCGGTGGCGCGTGAGGCCGGGTATGCCGCGCACATCCTGGGTGATGCCATCGAGGGGGAGGCGCGAGACGTGGGCAAGGTGCTGGCCGCGATCAGCCTGCAGGTGGCCGAGCGTGGTCAGCCCTTTGCAGCACCCTGTGTGCTGCTGTCGGGGGGCGAAACCACCGTGACCTTGCGCGGCACTGGCCGGGGAGGCCGCAATGTCGAGTGTCTGCTGGCGCTGGCGATTGCCCTGGATGGCCGCGCTGGCGTGCACGCCCTGGCCGGCGATACCGATGGGGTGGATGGTCAGGAAGAAATTGCTGGTGCCTGTGCGCAGCCCGACACCTTGGTCCGCGCCTGGGCCCAGGGCCTGCGCCCGCGTGATGAATTGGCCAACAACAACGGCCACGGCTTTTTTGAGCAACTCGGGGATTCGGTGCGCACCGGGCCCACGCTGACCAATGTGAACGACTTCCGGGCCATCCTGATCGAACCGGTTTGAGCCTGTGCGCGGGCGTGTACGGGTGGGGGCTTGCCCGGGTGCGCCGCATCGGGCCTATACTCCCAAAAATGAACGAACCAGTACATCTTGCAGTCGCAACGACGCCAGTGCCAGAGGGCCGCAAGACACCTGGGCGTGAAACCACGCGCACCAACGACCCGGCCCGCACCATGGCCGGCATTCTGGCAGTGGCCACGGCCGAGTTCGCCGAAAAAGGTTTGACGGGCGCGCGCATCGACGAAATCGCCGCCGCCACCCAGACCAGCAAGCGCATGATCTACTACTACTTCGGTAGCAAGGAAGGTCTGTACCTGGCCGTGCTTGAAGAGCAGTACCGGCTGATGCGTGCCATCGAGTCTGATCTGCATCTGGAGGACCTGGCACCCGAGCAGGCCCTGCGCCGCTTGGTGGAGTTCACATTCGATCACCACATGAGCAATGAGCAGTACATCCGCCTGGTGATGTCAGAGAACATGCAGCGCGGGCAGTATCTGGGGCAAAGCAAGATCATTCAGGAACTCAATGTGCCCGCCATTGAAGCCATCCGTAAACTGTACGACCGTGGTGTGACACAAGGCGTTTTCCGACCCGGGCTGGACCCGCTGGACATCCATGCCTCCATCTCGGCGCTGACATTTTTCAATGTCTCCAACCGCCATTCCTTTGGCCTGATCTTCAAAACAGACACCGCCGCCACCGCTGCCTTGGTCGCCCGACGCAGCAACATCGTCGACATGGTGGTGCGCTTTGTGCGCGCCGACTGACACCTGCAGCGACGGACAGACCACCAGGCGGTGACCGCAAGCCGTTGAAAATCTCATTAGGGTTTCTACCAATAAAAAAACTAACCAGTTCGTACATAATTTCCGACAGCAAGCAATCGGAGATTTGAATGGTGAAAAAACTGATAGACGGGTACTGCCATGTGATCGGCTACCTGATCGCTGCCGCGATGGCGGTGATGGTGGTGCTGGTGTTTGGCAACGTGGTGATGCGCTACGGTTTCAACTCCGGCTTTACCCTGTCTGAAGAGCTCTCGCGCTGGCTGTTTGTGTGGCTCACCTTCCTGGGTGCCGTGGTCGCCCTGCGCGACAACGCTCACCTGGGCACCGACATGCTGGTGGGCAAGCTGAGCCCCCTTGGCAAGCGCATCTGCATGGGTCTGTCGCTGTCGCTGATGCTCTATTGCCTGTGGCTGCTCTTCAAGGGCAGCCTGGAGCAATTCAAGGTCAATGTGGACTCCACCAGCCCCGTGATGGAGGCCTCCATGGGCTGGTTTTACGCCAGCGGCATGGCGTTTGCTGTGCTGGGAGCGCCGATATTGCTGCTGGACCTGTATCGCCTGATCACCGGTCAAATCGACGATGACCATCTCATGCTGATCCAGGAATCCGAAGAAGCGCCGCACGGTGAATCCGAGGCCACTTCCACCCGTTAATCGCGAGCATCATCATGACTGTCATTGTTTTTCTGGGTTCCTTGTTGGCCGCCATGGCGCTGGGTATACCAATTGCCTTTTCGCTGCTGCTGTGTGGTGTGGCCTTGATGGTGCACATGGGTAATTTCGATGCCCAGATCCTCGCGCAAAACTTGCTCGAAGGTGCCAACAGCTTTCCCTTGCTGGCCGTTCCGTTCTTCATGCTTGCCGGCGAAATCATGAACGCCGGTGGCCTCTCCAAGCGCATAGTTCACTTTGCCATGGCGCTGGTAGGACACGTCAAAGGCGGACTAGGCTATGTCACCATCGTGGCGGCTGTGATCATGGCGTCATTGTCTGGTTCGGCTGTGGCCGATGCCGCAGCCCTGACCGCCCTGCTGCTGCCCATGATGGTGGCTGCAGGTCATGACAAGGCGCGCTCTGCGGGTCTGATTGCTTCAGGCGGCATCATTGCACCCATCATTCCACCCAGCATTGGCTTTGTGGTGTTCGGCGTGGCCGGTGGTGTGTCTATCTCCAAGCTGTTTATGGCGGGTATCTTTCCGGGTGTCATGCTGGCTTTGTCGCTGGTAGCGACCTGGTGGTGGCTGGTGCGTAGTGAGCAGGTGACTCCTGCACCCCGCAAAAGCATGGCCGAGATCCTGCAGGCGTTGCGCCTGGCGACTTGGGCCCTGGTGCTGCCGTTCATCATTGTGTTCGGTCTGAAGTTCGGCATCTTCACCCCTACTGAGGCGGCTGTGGTTGCGGCTGTGTATTCGCTGTTTGTCTCGACCGTGATTTACCGCGAACTCAGCTTCAAGAAGCTGCTGCCCATCTTCATTGCCGCATCCAAGACCAGCGCAGTGGTGATGTTCCTGGTGGCGGCTGCCATGGTGTCGGCCTGGCTGATCACAGTGGCCAACCTGCCTGGCCAGATTGTGGAACTGCTGCAACCCCTGCTGGACAGCCCACGCTTGCTCATGCTGTGCATCATGCTGTTGACCATGGTGGTGGGCACGGCGCTGGACATGACGCCCACGATCCTGTTGCTCACCCCTGTGCTGATGCCCGTGGTCAAGGCCGCAGGGATTGATCCGGTTTACTTTGGCGTCTTGTTCATCATCAACAATGCCATCGGCCTGATCACACCCCCAGTGGGCACGGTACTCAACGCGGTGGCGGGTGCCGGCAAGATCACCATGGATGAGGTGACCAAGGGCGTGGTGCCTTTCATGATTGCCCAGTTCATCATCATGTTCCTGATGGTGGCCTTCCCGCAATTGGTGATGGTGCCGGCCCGCTGGTTCTATTGAGCGTTTTTTGAGCCCGGCGTGTATGGGTGCGCCATGCCGGGTGACATGTTTTGCGTACATCCTTTTTCAACCCTCTGTCCAGGAGACAAAACCATGAAACGTCTGTTCATCAAATCTGTACTCGCCACTGTTGCTGTTGCCGCCATGGGCGTGGCCTCGGCACAAGAAATCAAGGAGCGCACGCTCAAGTTCGGCACCAACGGCAACGAAGGTCATCCTTCGGTCGTTGGCATGAAGAAGTTCAAGGAGTCGGTCGAAGCCAAGTCTGGCGGCAAGATCAAGGTGCAGCTGTTCATCGGCGGCACATTGGGTAGTGACCAAGCTACCTTATCTGCTATCAAGGGCGGTACGGTGGAAATGGGTGTCATGAACTCGGGCATTCTGGCCAGCGAGGTCAAGGCGCTAGAAGTGTTCGACTTCCCCTTCCTGTTCGCCAATGAAAAAGAGGCTGATGCCATCGTTGATGGACCTGTCGGCAAGAAGATGCACGCGGCACTGGAAGATAAGGGCATCGTGGGCCTGTCTTATTGGGAACTGGGTTTTCGCAATATCACCAACAGCAAGCGCCCCTTGCTGAAGGTAGAGGATGTCGAGGGTCTGAAGCTGCGTGTCATCCCGAACGCCATCAATGTCGACTGGGTCAAGGCTCTGGGTGCCAACCCGACCCCGCTGCCTTTCCCCGAGGTGTATGCGGCGCTGGAACAAAAAGCCATCGACGGACAGGAAAACCCCGTCTCCGTGATTGCTTCTAGCAAGTTCTATGAAGTTCAAAAATATTTGGCGCTGACCAACCACCAGTACAACCCACAGTCAGTTATCTTCAGCAAGAAGGTCTGGGACACACTGAGCGTCGCCGAACGCAAGATCATTGATGATTCTGCAGACGACGCCGTAAAGGCTCAGCGCGAGGGCGCGCGTGCCGCAGTGGCCGCCAATCTGGAACTGCTGAAGAAGAACGGCATGACCGTGACATCCTTCCCTGCCGCTGAAGTGGCCAAGCTGCGCGAAAAGATGAAGCCCGTGATCGAGAAGCACAGCGGCC
>JBJOJH010000347.1:0-11228 GCA_046046715.1 Pseudomonadota bacterium
TGGACACACCGAACAGGGTGTTGGGCCATTCGATGTTCATGCCATCCGCGCCGCCGGTCAGGCCGCGGGAGCGCGAGGCGGTGAGGTAAAACATTTGCCCAACCGCCAGTGTCAGCATGCCGAAGGCCACACCGGGCACTCGCACGATCACCAGACCGATGGCAAACGACACCGCCAGCAGCCCCAGCAGAGTAGCGGCAATTGCCAGCTCGGCAGGCATAAGCTTGGCTTGCAGCAACATGCCCACGGCATAACCGGATGCACCGAAGAACAGCGCGTGGCCGAAGCTGACCATGCCGTTCTGGCGCAGCAGAAGGCCTACGCCGATGGCGAACACCGCATAAATAGTGGCCTGCGTTAAAAGCGAGAGCACAGTGCCCGAACTGACCAGCAGGATGACCGCTGCGCCCAAGCCTAGCGCCACCAAGGTGTTGAGTAAAACTTTTTGGATAGACATAACAAACTCTCAGGTGCGGCTGCCGGCAAAGCCTGCAGGCTTCCAGATCAGGATGGCCACCATGATCACGAAGGGCAGCACGGCAGATTCATCTGGCATGTACACGGCACCCAGCGACTGCACCATGCCCAGCACCAAGGCCGCAATAAAGGCACCGGCCAGCGAGCCCAGGCCGCCTACCACCACCACCACAAACGAGTCGATGATCACGTCACTGCTCATGCTCGGCGACAGGGACAAAAACGGCGCGGCCACCACACCGGCCAGACCGGCCAGCGCAGTACCCAGGCCCACCACACCAGCACTCAGCACATCAGTGTTGACGCCTTGCATGGCGGTGGTGGTGGGGTCGGTGCTGGAGGCACGCACAAACAAACCGATCTTGGAATATCGCAGCCACAAGCTCAGGCCTAGCGCTACCGACAGGCCCACCACAATCACGGCAATACGGTATGCAGGCACTGCGGTGCCAAACAGATCTACCGAGAAATTCAGCGCAGGCGGTGCGGCCACCGACAAGTTGCTTTTGCCCCACACGGTTTGCACAAAGTCTTCAATCACCAGCAACAGGCCGAAGGTGACCAGCACCACGGTGAGCGGGTCGCGGTCTTGCAGCAAACGGAAACCATAACGGTCCAACAACACACCCAGCACCGCCATCACCATCGGCGCGCCGATCAATGCCACCCAGAAATTGCTGGCACCGGCAATCGAGTAGCCGATATAGGCGCCCAACATATACAGAGAGCCATGGGCAAAATTCACCACGCGGCGCAAACCGTAGATGAGGGCAAGGCCTGAGCACATCACGATCAGCAATGCGCCGTAGGTCAGCCCGTTAAAGAGGTTGATCGTTAGCAAGTGAGGTCTCCGGTTGTCATAAGTTGCCTACGCAGCTGCCAATTCGGGCAGCGCAGATTCGGGGGCGCCAAAACATGTCCAGCCACCGTCCACCGGCAGCACGATTCCGGTGATGTAGCTGGCCTGCGGCGAGGCCAAAAAGAGAATGGCTTCAGCAATTTCTGCAGGCTCCGCCATTCGGCCCAACGGGGTGCGATGAGCGATGCCCTTGGCGTCCAGCATGCCTTTGCGGTTCAGGTCGGCGACCAGTGCGGTGTTCACGTAGCCCGGTGCTACGGCGTTCACCCTGATGCCGCTGCGAGCCCATTCGCTGGCCATGGCGCGCGTCATGCCCAGCACGCCGGCTTTCGCGGCACTGTAGGCATTGCGGGTCGGCAGACCGATGGTGCTGGCAATCGAGCCCAGGTTGACGATGGCGCCGCGCTGTTGTCCGCTTGGCACATCGGCCTGCAACATCATGCGGGCTACCGCCTGGCTCATCAAAAAGGTGCCGCGCAAGTGCACCGCAAGCACCCGATCAAATGCGGCGGCGTTCTGGTCTACCGTGGAGCCGGTCTGGTCACCGATGCCGGCGTTATTGACCAGCACATCTACTCGTCCAAATCGGGCTCCAATAGCCTGCACCGTGGCAGCGACGCTGTGCTCGTCCGTGACATCGCATGCGAGTGCGCAATGCGCAGAGCCCATCTCTGCAGCACGTGCCTGCACCGCATCGGCACGTAAGTCGAGCAGTGCCACCTGGGCACCTTCGCGCGCCAATGCCTGCGCCGTCGCCCAGCCGATTCCATCGGCGGCTCCGGTCACTACGGCAATGCGTGGCTCAGCAAGCGTCATGGGTTCCTGTCATTCAGTTGTGGTTCAAGCGAGTCGCAGTGGCGGCTTCAAAGGTGGCGAATTTTGTGTCGCCTACCGGACAAGTGCTGCATCGTTTCGTGCCAAGAACCAGACAATTCATGCGCAGCGGCATCCGTGTTTTCCCTAGTTAGCATCACTGCAAACCGTGCATTTAACGGTGTGTGAAGCAGGGTTCCCGCTTCTCGACAAAGGCCTTCATGCCTTCCTTCTGATCCGCCAGTGCAAAGGTGGCATGCAGCGACCTGCGTTCAAACAATATGCCCTCGCTCAAGCTCGATTCGTAAGCCCGGTTCACGCTCTCCTTCATCATCATCAGCGCGGGCAAGGAGAAGGCTGCAACTTTCTCAGCAGTGCGAATTGCGGTGTCCAGCAACTCTTCTGGAGGCAGTACGCGCGACACCAGACCTGCACGCAGGGCCTCTTGTGCATCCATCAGCCGACCAGTCAGGCACAGGTCCATGGCCAGTGCCTTGCCCACAGCACGGGGCAGGCGCTGGGTGCCCCCTGCGCCTGGGATCGTGCCAATCTTGATTTCGGGTTGTCCGAAGCGCGCCGTCTCGGCGGCAAACACCATGTCGCACATCATGGCCAGCTCACAACCTCCGCCCAGTGCAAAGCCGGCTACTGCGGCAATGACTGGTTTGCGAAAGGTGCGCAAGCGTTCCCAATTGCGGGTAATGAAGTCGCTGGAATACGCCTCGGCGTAATCCATGTTTTGCATGGCAACAATGTCGGCACCGGCGGCAAATACTTTGGCAGAACCCGTGAGCACGACGCAGCCGATGTTGGCGTCCGCCTCAAACGCGTTGAGTGCATCGCGCAGCCCGTTCATTACGGCGTCATTGAGTGCGTTCATGGCCTCGGGCCGATTGAGCGTGATGATGCCCACGCGGCCGCGCACTTCGCTTAGAACCACAGCGTTGCTCACGCCTTGTCTCCGAACTGCTGTGCGGATTCACGCAGCTTGAATTTCTGCAGTTTTCCGCTCGGGGTTTTGGGCAGGTCATCCATCAACTCCAGCCGCTCGGGGTGGTATTGCTTGGTGACCTGGTTTTCCGAAAGGTAGCGACTCATCTCATCCAGCGTGAACGTGTGACCGGGGCGCACGGTGACGAAGGCGCAGGCCCGCTCACCCAGGCGGGCATCGGGATAGCCAACGATGGCAACGAGAGCCACTGCCGGATGCTTGTAGAGCAGGTTCTCCACTTCCAACACCGGAATGTTCTCGCCGCCGCGAACGATGATGTCTTTGCTGCGTCCATTGATGCGGATATAGCCCTCGGCGTCGAGGAACGCGCGGTCACCGGTTTCAAACCAACCATCTGCATCGGTGGCATTGAGATGAGGTCGCTTGAGGTAACCAGCGAACAGAGAATTGCCGCGCACCTGCAGGGCGCCGGTCTGGCCGGTGGGTAATGGCTTGCCATCGCTGTCCACCACTTTGACTTCGATGCCGTCCAGTGGCCGGCCATCGGTGCTGCCGGATTTTTCGTGGGTGCGCTCCGGCTCGGTAATGGTGACTGCTCCGCATTCGGTCATACCCCAGGCTGAGCTGACACGCAGCCCCAATACGCGCTGGGCCCGTTCAATCAGCACCGGGGGAATGGGTGCGCCGGCGCAGCAGAAGTTGGCAAAGCGCGGTGACACAGGGCCACCGGCTTCTGCAGCGCCGCACAGGTCGGCCACAAACGGGCTCGAAGCCATGCTGAAGCTGATGCCTTCGTCGCGAATGAGATTCAGTGCATGCTTTCCGTCCCAGATGTCTTGCAACACCGTGGTGGCGTTGAGGATGAGCGGAATCATCGCCAGGTAGCCGAAGCCGGTGAGGTGGGCCATGGGCGATGCGCCCAGAATTACGTCGCCGGCGCCCAGGTGATACGCACCAATGAAACCGTGCAGATTGGAGAACAGCGTGTTGGAAGTGTGCGTGACCCCTTTGGGCTCACCCGTGGTGCCCGAGGTGTACATCAGCAACGACACATCGTTGGGGCCCAGCGCTTTCGTGGCTAGTGCTGTGCTGCATTCACCGAGTAGCGCGTTCTCAAAGGCCTCGTCACCACTGCCGTTGACCACCACCAGACCTGGCGTGGCTTCGAGCGTGGGGAGTAGCTCTCGGGCCATGGCTTCGTAGTCAAAGGCTTTGTAGCATTTGGGCACGATGAAGAGTTTGGACGCGCCGAAATCGAGCATGAACTTGAGTTCGCGCTGACGGAAGATCGGCATGATCGGGTTGGCCACAGCCCCCACCCGCGCACAGGCCAGCGACACCGCAATGAACTCCCACCAGTTGGGTAGCTGGAAGCTCACAACGTCGGAAGTTCCCACTCCCAATCGGGTGAAGTTGCGCGCAATGCGCACCACCCTTGCATCCAATTCGCTGTAGCTCAAACGCTCCGGAGTCGAGCGGTCCGCGCGATAGCCGACCACAGCTGTTTTCATTGGGCAGTCGCGCAGCGCCTGCGCCATGAAATCGTTGATGGTCTGGTTGCGCCAGTAGCCTGCCTCGGTCATGGCTGTGAGGCGGGGGGCGATGAGTACGGGGTCGAATTGCATGCTGGTCTCCACGGTTTTTAAGGGTGCAATGAATCGGTGCAACCTCTTCTATTGCGACAATGTATTGTCGTTAATGATTTTTAGCAATAGAGAAAAACAGCGATTGAAAACAATTTTCGTAAGTGTTTTCCCTAGGTTGTTTCCCAGTACGAAGACGAAAATTGAGGTCTTCTCACTCTGCGTACCGCCCAGTTCAGCCCTTGTGAAAAAATTGTTTATGTGTAAATGTATTGACTTATCAAACCATAAACCCCTAAACTGCGCCGCATCACAAAAGGAGCGTACGGATGGACTTTCAACTGAGTGACGACCAACAGGCTTTGGTCGACAGCGCCCACCGCTTTGCGGTACAAAAACTTGCACCGGGCTACAAAGCGGGCGACAAGAGTGGTCGTGTGGATCGGGCCATGGTCAAAGCCATGGGTGACATGGGTTTCCTGGGCCCGGAATTGCCTGAGGCTTATGGCGGCATGGGCGTGGACTGCGTCACAAGCGGCTTGCTGCTGGAGCAAATTGCCTATGGCGACTTCAACATGTCGTATATCAACCTGCTCACCTCACTGTGCGGCCAGATCATTTCCACCCACGCGCAGGAGTACCTGAAAGAGCGCTGGCTCAAGCCCATCCTGGCGGGTAACAAACTGGTGGCGATTGCGCTCACCGAACCCAGCGCAGGATCCGATGCAGCACGCCTGAAACTCAAGGCCGTACGCGATGGCGATCACTTTGTCATCAACGGTGAAAAGACCTCGATTTCGCTGGCCGACCAGTGCGATGTGGCGGTGGTGTTTGCCCGCACCGGCACCGAGGCCGATGGCGCCAAAGGCATCAGCGCCTTTCTGGTGCCCATGGACTTGCCGGGGCTGACGCGCACCGCCTTTGACTGCGTGGGTACCCGCGCAGTGGGCCGTGGCTCCATCTTTTTTGACAATGTGCGTGTGCCGGTAGACCACATGCTGGGTGCCGAAGGCAAAGGCTTCGTTCAGGTGATGCAAGGCTTTGACTACAGCCGTGCCCTCATCGGCCTTCAGTGCCTGGGTGTGGCGCGTGCGTCACTCGACGAAGCCTGGGACTATGCCAAGGGCCGAGAGACCTTTGGCCAGCCCATCATCGAACGCCAGGGCGTGAGCTTTCCGCTGGCCGAGAGCGAGACCTATCTGGAGTCCCTGCGCTGGCACTGCCTGCGCACGCTTTGGCTCAAAGACAACGGCCGCCCACACTCTGCAGAAGCGGCGATGTGCAAATGGTGGGGGCCCAAACTGGCCTGCGACATCATTCACCAGTGCCTGCTCACGCACGGCCACGGTGGCTATGCCAGCGACTACGCCTTTGCGCAACGCTATCGAGATGTGCTGGGCCTGCAGATCGGCGACGGCACGGCCAACATCATGAAGATGATCATTGCCCGCGAAAAGTCGGGCATGCGTCTGACCTGATCAGAGCTTGGACATATTCGTCTGCAGCTTGGTGAAGTAATGAATAAACGCCAACCGGTCATCAAACGACAGTTCCTTAAGGGCCTTGTCGTAAAACTGGTGTATCGGGTCTTGCAACTGAAGCCATAGCGTCTTGCCTTGCGTGCTGAGCTTCACCTTGCGCGACCGACGGTCTTCTTCGTTGGTGGCCCGTTCAATAAGACCGTCGCGCTCCAGACGGGAGAGTACGCCGGTCAGATTCTGCCGGCTCACCTGCAGGAACCGCGACAAGTCATTAATGGACATGCCTTGGGCAGCCTGCGGACGCGACAGCGCACCCAGCACCGACCACTGCTGTGTTGTGACGCCGAACTCTTCAATCGCCTGCGTGCCCTTGGTGTGCAAGGTATTCGCCACCTGAAACAGGCGAAAGAACAAGCGGTTGTTGATCTCGTGCACTGCGTGGTCTTTTTCAGTGCGAAGGTCGTGCATGGCGTGAAGAGATGAATGGAATGGCATGGAAGGTGGAGTGATGGTAATGGAAGCACCGCACCCTGCCGTGGATCGATCACTTTTGATTTTTTAACAGGAGATAAGCAATGCGTGGATTGAAAGACAAAGTAGTACTGATCACCGGCGGAGCCGGCGGCATTGGCGCAGCCACCTGCAAGCGCTTTGGCGAGGAAGGCTCCAAGGTCGCTGTGGTGGATATCAACCAGGCTGCCGCCGATACCGTGGTGGCCGAGATCGTCGCCGCTGGCGGCACGGCACAAGCCTTTGCACTGGATCTGACCAAACAGGACCAGGTGGTGGACGGCGTGGCCAAGGTCGAAGCGGCATTGGGCCCCATCGACGTGCTGGTGAACAATGCCGGTTGGGACCGCGCCGGCAACTTCCTCAATACCGACAAGGCCTTGTGGGAACAGATCGTGGCCATCAATCTGTACGGCTCGCTGCACATGCACCACGCCGTGCTGGCCGGCATGTCCGCACGTGGCGCTGGCCGGGTTGTGAACGTGGCATCCGACGCAGCCCGCGTGGGCTCCACCGGGGAAGCTGTCTACGCGCTGTGCAAGGGCGGCATGATTGCCTTTTCCAAGACCATTGCCCGCGAACTCGCACGCAAGCAGATCAACGTGAACGTCGTCTGCCCCGGCCCCACCGACACCGCCCTCTTCGCCGACTTTGCCGGTGAAGGCGAGCAAGCCGACAAACTGCGCCAGGGCCTGGCTCGTGCAATTCCCTTCGGCCGCCTCGGCCAGCCCGGCGACCTGCCAGGCGCCATTGCCTTCCTGGCCAGCGACGACGCCGCATTCATTACAGGACAAGTGATCTCCGTCTCGGGCGGTTTGACCATGGTCGGCTAATCCCGTTTTTCAAAAATACACAAGGAAATACCCATGAGCTACACCGACATCCTCTACACCAAAGTCGACGGCATTGCCACCATCACCATCAACCGCCCTAAGGCCTACAACGCCTTCACTGCCAACACCTGCGAAGAAATCATCAGCGCCTTCAAAGACGCCGACTTTGACCGTAGCGTGGGCGTGGTGGTACTGACCGGCGCAGGCGAAAAGGCCTTCTGCACCGGCGGTGATCAGGGCACACAAGACGGTGGCTACGGCGGCCGTGGCGTCATTGGACTGCCGATCGAAGAAATGCAAAGCGCCATACGCGATTGCAACAAACCCGTGATTGCCCGCGTCAATGGTTTTGCCATCGGCGGTGGCAATGTGCTTGTCACCATCTGCGACCTGGCCATTGCTTCCGAAAACGCACAGCTCGGTCAGGTCGGCCCCAAAGTGGGTTCGGTGGACCCCGGCTTTGGCACCGCCTTGCTAGCCCGCGTGGTCGGCGAGAAAAAGGCCCGAGAAATCTGGTACCTGTGCCGCCGCTACAGCGCGCAAGAAGCACTGTCCATGGGACTGGTGAACGCCGTGGTGCCTGCTGACCAGCTTGATGCTGAAGTGAAGAAGTGGTGCGATGAGATTCTGGAAAAGAGCCCCACCGCACTGGCTCTGGCCAAGAAGTCTTTCAACGTGGACACCGAAATGATCCGTGGCATGGGTGGCCTCGCCATGCACGCACTCAAGATGTACTACCAGACTGAAGAGTCCGCCGAAGGTGGCAACGCCTTCCGCGAAAAGCGCAAGCCCGACTTCCGGAAATACGCCAAGTAAGCCCCCCGCAGCCGACGCACAAGGACATTGCCATGATCAGAGACCCGGAAACAATTCAACTGCTACTCGACAGTATTGCGCGCTTTGTCAATGAGCGCCTGGTTCCGATGGAGGCCCATGTTGCCGAAACCGACCAGATTCCCGACGATGTCGTCGCCGACATGAAGGAACTCGGTCTCTTTGGTATGTCCATCCCCGAGGCTTATGGCGGCATGGGGCTGACCATGGAGGAGGAAGTGTTGGCAGGCTTTGCGGTCGCGCAAACCTCGCCCGCCTTCCGCTCCCTGTGTGCCACCAACAACGGCATTGGTGCGCAAGGCATCGTGATTGATGGCACGCAGGCGCAGAAGGATTTCTATCTGCCCAAAATTGCCACCGGAGAAATCATCGGATCATTTGCGTTGACGGAGCCCGACAGCGGCTCGGACGCCGGCAGCTTGCGCACCAGCGCCGCGCGCGATGGCGACTTCTATGTGATCAACGGCACCAAGCGCTACATCACCAATGCACCCGAGGCGGGAATCTTTACCGTGATGGCAAGAAGCGATGTATCGCGCAAAGGAGCCGATGGGATCTCCGCCTTCATTGTCGAGAAGGACACGCCAGGTTTGTCCCTGGGCACCATCGACAAGAAGATGGGCCAGAAGGGCGCACACACCTGCGACGTGATTTTTGACAACGTACGTATCCCGGCCAGCAACCTGATCGGCGGCGTTGAAGGCATCGGCTTCAAGACCGCCATGAAGGTGCTGGACAAGGGCCGCATCAACATTGCCGCCGCCAGCGTGGGCGCTGCCGAGCGCATCTTGCGCGACGCGATTCGCTACGCCAAAGAGCGCAAGCAATTCGGCAAAGCCATAGGCGAATTTCAGTTGATTCAGGCCATGCTGGCCGACAGCCACGCCGAAATCTATGCCGCCCGCTGCATGGTGCTGGACGCCGCGCGCAAACGCGATGACGGCCAGAACGTGAGCACCGAAGCGGCCTGCGCCAAGATGTTTGCCTCCGAGATGTGTGGCCGGGTGGCCGACCGCGCGGTGCAGATATTCGGCGGCGCCGGCTACCTGGCCGAGTACGGCGTGGAACGCTTCTACCGCGATGTGCGTCTGTTCCGCATCTTTGAAGGCACTACGCAGATTCAACAACTGGTGATCGCCAAAAACCTGCTGCGCGACGCCGCGTAACGTACTCACGTCTATCCACCTCTTGCAGCCTGTCCCAGTCGCAGGTTTGCGCAACCCTTTACCGGAGCACCCCATGTCCAAGACGACCAGCCGTTTCCAATGGAATGACCCTTTGCTGTTGGATCAACAACTCAGCGAAGACGAGCGCGCTGTGCAAGCTGCGGCGCGCAGCTACTGCCAGGAGCAGTTGAGCCCCCGCGTAGTGCAGGCTTTCCGCAACGAGACGACCGACGTTTCCATCTTCCGCGAGATGGGAGCCTTGGGTCTGTTGGGCAGCACGAGTCCCGAGCAATACGGCGGCGCCGGATTGACCTATGTGTGCTACGGCCTGGTAGCCCGCGAAGTCGAAGCGATTGACTCCGGTTACCGCTCCATGATGAGCGTGCAGTCTTCGCTCGTGATGGTGCCCATCAACGAGTTTGGCACCGAAGCACAAAAGCAGAAGTACCTGCCCAAGCTCGCTACCGGCGAATGGATTGGCTGCTTCGGCCTGACCGAACCCAATCACGGCTCCGACCCCGGCAGCATGGTCACTCGTGCCAGAAAAGTTCCTGGTGGCTACTCATTGAGTGGTGCCAAGATGTGGATCACCAACAGCCCGATTGCCGATGTGTTTGTGGTCTGGGCCAAGGACGATGAAGGGGCGATTCGTGGCTTTGTTCTGGAGAAGGGATGGAAAGGTCTGAGCGCTCCGGCCATCCACGGCAAGGTGGGGCTGCGCGCCAGCATCACCGGCGAAATTGTGTTGGACGAAGTATTTTGCCCAGAAGAAAACGCCTTCCCCGATGTTCGCGGATTGAAGGGCCCGTTCACTTGCCTGAACAGCGCACGCTACGGCATTGCTTGGGGTGCTTTAGGTGCGGCGGAAGACTGCTACAGCCGCGCCCGCCAATACACCATGGACCGCAAACAATTCGGTAAACCCCTCGCGGCGAATCAACTGGTACAAAAGAAACTGGCTGACATGCTGACCGAGATCTCGCTGGGGCTTCAGGGCTGCCTGCAACTCGGTCGCATGAAGGATGCTGGTACGGCCTGCGTGGAGATCACCTCCATCATGAAACGCAACAGCTGCGGCAAGGCACTGGACATCGCCCGCACGGCCCGCGACATGCTGGGTGGCAACGGCATCAGCGACGAGTTTGGCATTGCCCGCCACATGGTCAACCTCGAAGTGGTCAACACCTACGAAGGCACGCACGATGTGCACGCGCTGATTTTGGGTCGCGCCATCACCGGCATCGCCGCATTCTGATTCTTTGGAGAACACAACATGAAAGCACTGGTCGCGGTTAAGCGCGTGGTGGACTACAACGTCAAAGTCCGGGTGAAGTCAGACGGTTCTGGCGTCGATATTGCGAACGTCAAGATGAGCATGAACCCCTTTGACGAGATTGCCGTCGAAGAAGCCGTACGCCTCAAGGAAAAGGGCGTTGTGACTGAAATCATCGCTGTGTCTTGCGGCGTGGCCCAGTGCCAGGAAACCCTGCGCACCGCGATGGCGATTGGTGCGGACCGCGGCATTCTGGTGGAAACTGCTGCCGACCTGCAACCTCTGGGAGTGGCCAAGTTGCTCAAAGCCTTGGTTGACAAAGAGCAACCCGGCCTGGTGATTCTGGGCAAACAAGCCATTGATGACGACTGCAACCAGACCGGCCAGATGCTGGCCGCGTTGTGGAACCGGCCGCAGGCCACGTTTGCCTCCCGACTGGAATTGAAT